>NZ_JBICXE010000003.1:0-87684 GCF_043200155.1 Streptomyces sp. NPDC048473 | reverse complement strand
GCCGCCCGCCGGACGCCGGGCGGCGGTACCGGAGCCGACGCCGGTGTCAGCCCCGTCGCGGGCCCGCCGCGCTCCGCCGCAGCCGGCGCGCCAGGTCCGCGGCCACCGCCATGGCGTGCTCATAGAGGTAGAAGTGACCGCCCGGCAGCTCGTTGAGCCCCTGGAACGCATCCGCCCGGTCGGCCCAGGCACCCATGGCACCCGCTCCCAGGAGCGGGTCCGAGGCCCCGCCGTAGGCCACGACCGGGCAGCCGACCCGCGCGCGGTCGTCCGTATAGCCATTGACCACGGTGAAATCGGCGCGCAGCACCGGGAGTACGAGGTCGAGCAGCTCGCGGTTCCCGGTGACCTCCGGAGGCAGCCCGCCGAACTCCTGGACGCGGGCGAGGAACTCCTCGTCGGAGAGGTCCGCGACGGGCACCGGGCTCGTCCGGTGCGCGCTCCCCTCCCACGCCGAGACCGCGAGCAGAGCGGGAGCGGGGGCACCGTCCTTCTGCAGGGCGAGGGTCAGCCGGTAGGCGATCAGCGCGCCCATGCTGTGCCCGAAGAACGCGAAGCGGCGTCCGTCGAGGTCGTCCTCCAGGGCCTCGTACACGGCCTCGACGAGTGTGTCCAGATCGGTGAACGCGGGAGTGGAGCGGCGGTTGTGCCGGCCGGGCAGCTGGACCGCGGCGACCTCCACGTCGTCGGGCAGCATCTGCGCCCAGCGGGCGTACGTCGTGGCCGATCCGCCCGCGTGGTGGAAGACATACAGCCTGCACGCCGCGTCGGGCCGTGCCCGGCCGGTGTGGAACCAAGCGGCGCCGAGCCCCGCGTTCTCCTGGACCATCTGTCCCTCCCGCGCTTGTGCCGCATTGGACGGGGACCTTGCCGCGGCCCCCTCGCGTCCGTACCGCTCGACGCTAGGCAGCGGGCGGTGGCCCGGACAATTACCTGCCAGGTAATCGACACGGCTGCCGCCGTGCGCGGAAGGTGAGCGGACTCGTACCGGTTCGAGCGCGGGGAGGAACGCTGTGACCGACGTCAACACCACACCACCGAAACTTGGCCGGGCCGCTGACGACCGACCCGGCTCCCTGGCGCTGCCGGTGATCCTGGCCGGCACCTTCATGGTCGTCCTCGACTTCTTCATCGTGAACGTCGCGATTCCCGCGATGCAGATCGAGTTCGGCGCGAGTACGGCCCAGGTCCAGCTGATTGTGGCCGGATACGGTCTGGCGTACGCCTGCGGCCTGATCACGGCGGGGCGGCTGGGTGACATCTTCGGCCGGCGCCGTCTCTACGTCATCGGGCTGCTGCTGTTCACGGCGGCCTCACTGGTGTGCGGGATCGCGCCGAACGCCCCGGTGCTGGTGCTCGCCAGGGTCGCCCAGGGCATCGGGGCCGCGGTGCTTTCCCCGCAAGTGCTGACCATCCTCGGGGTCACCTACACCGGAGCCTCCCGTGTCCGGGCGTTCACGGCGTACGGCCTGGTCCTGGCCTCGGCGTCGGTCGGCGGCCAGCTGATCGGCGGGGCGCTCATCCAGGCCGATGTCGCCGGTCTGGGCTGGCGCAGCTGCTTCCTGATCAATGTGCCGATCGGGGCAGCCGCGCTGCTGCTGACCCCCCGGCTGATCACGGAGTCACACGCGGAGGGGGCCAGCCGGCTCGACATCCCCGGGATGCTGCTGGTCACCCTGGGCCTGGTGGCCGTGGTGCTGCCGCTGGTCGAAGGGCGGGAGGCGGGCTGGCCGGCCTGGACCTGGGCGTGCCTGATCCTCGCCGTGCCGTTCCTCGGAGCCTTTGTGCTGCATCAGCGACGGCTGTCGGCGAGGGGTGGCTCACCCCTGCTGGATCCGGGGCTCTTTCGCCAGCGTGCCTTCACCGTCGGACTGTTCGCAGTGATCGTCTTCTACTCGGGGATGGCCTCGTTCTTCCTCGTCCTCGCGCTGTATCTGCAGCAGGGCCGCGGGCTGAGCGCGCTGGACTCCGGACTCACCTTCACGATCATGGGAGCCGGGTTCTTCGTCACGTCCGTCTTCGGACGGCGGCTCGGAGCATGGCTGGGACGGCAGGCGCTGGCTCTGGGCGGGGTGCTGATCGCGGTCGGCCAGCTGCTGCTCTTCCTCACGGTGTCCCGCATCGGAGTCGAAGGGAACATCTGGCTGCTCGCCCCGGCCCTGCTGCTCGACGGAGCGGGGATGGGGATGGTGATGGCGCCGCTCAACTCGACGGTTCTGGCGGGCATTCCGCCCCGCCTGGCCGGTGCGGCCTCCGGGGTTCTGACCACGATGATGCAGGTGGGCAACGCGCTGGGTGTCGCGCTGATCGGCATCATCTACTACGGCAGGGCCGACGCCGTCCCGGCGAGCGCGGCGGACGGCCTGGACGCCGGGCTGGTGTATCTGACCGCCCTCGCGCTGGTACTCGTCGTCGCCATCCAACTGCTGCCGAAGAAGGCCACCGAGCAAGCCGTCTGAGCGCAAGGCGGCCGAGGAAGTCGCTGAGCGCAAGGCGGCAGAGGGAGCCGTCTGAGCGCAAGGCCGCCGAGGAAGTCGCTGAGCGCACGGCCACCGAGAAAGCCCGTACGAGCGCACCCGCAGCTGCGGGTGCGCTCAGTGGCCTGTCGGCAGCAGGGGAGAGCTCTCGGGCACCGCTGCGCGCAGGTGATCGTTCCAGTGGTGGGAGTGGAGCGTGCCGGCGGTGTGCCTGTCGGCGGGATAGAACGTCTCGATGGTCAGCTCGGCCAGCGTGATGTCGACGGGCGCCACAAAGGTGGTCACGGCACTGAAGAAACTCAACTCGGTCCCGAGCGCGCGGATGTGCAGCGGAATCGCGATCTGGTGGGTGTCCGACATGTCCGGGGAGTTCGGCTCCGCGTTCAGCAGACCCGACGGGTACCGGTAGGCGCGGACCTCCTCGTACAGGCAACTGAGCCGCTCGTCATTGGTGAACGCGGCGTCGCGCCGCAGCCGGGAGAGCAGATGCCGACGCCACTCGGCGAAGTTGGTGATCCTGCGCGCCATGCCCTTCGGATGCAGCCCGAGCCGCACGATGTTGACGGGCGGCAGCAGAAGCTCCTCGGCCACACCGTCCAGCAGCGCCATCGCCGACCGGTTGGCCCGGCACAGATCCGAGACGGTGTCGAAGACCAGGGCGGGGTACGGCTCATGGCCGGTGAGGAGCCGCTCGACGGCCTCATTGGCCCGATCCATGTGTGACTCGCCGATCGGCGTCTCCTCGTAGGCCGGCGCGTAACCCGCGGCCATGATGAGGCGGTTGCGCTGACGTACGGGCACGTCCAACTGGTCGCAGAGCCTCAGGAGCAGTTCACGGCTCGGCCTGGCGCGCCCGGTCTCTATGAAGCTCAGATGGCGGCTGGAGGTCTCCGCCAGCAGGGCAAGTGCCAATTGGCTCAGATTGCGTCGGTGGCGCCACTCCCGGAGCATGGGGCCGATTCGGTGGGGCTTCGTGTGTCCGCTGGGCATCGTATGTCCGCGCATTTGCCCATCGTAGGCAGGTCGACTTCGCCATTCCCGGCCCGGCCGTGAGCTGTAATAAATTTTGGCCGGAATGATTCGCCCACGGCTGCAGGGGTTATTTATCGCCTACCTGTCCCGTTGTTGACTCCCCGGTAAATAAACGGGAATCGGCGACAAGAATTCGCACCCCCGCTCCCGGGCATGCGACGCCGTGCTCCCGTCCAGTATCCGGAGGGGTCAGTCGACCGTCAGGGCCGTATCAGTGCGCCCTGCCAGAATCGCCGACGTGCCGAGTCACGCAGCTTTCGGCCACTTCCGTGTACCCGCAGCTTTTGTCTCCGCAGTGTCGAGCGCCCAGCACCTCGGAAGGAAGACATCGAATCGTGGAATCTCCCACCGGGACCTTCGGACAAGTCGCCACGAGTGGTTCGCGACCGGCCCGACCCGTGTTCCTCAGCTACGACTCGTATATCGCCGGACGTGAGGTGGCCGCAGAAAGACATGTCTACACGGTGAAGACGTCGTCCATTCTTGACGATGTCTTCAGAAGCCTGACACTCAAACGAAAACTGGAACGTGGTAAAGCCGATACCGCGGATGCGGCCGACTTTGTCGTGGGACGCTGCGCGCTGGCCGACGACCGTACGGTCGAGGAGGCGTCCCGCAAAGCGGCCGAGGCGGCTCCCCTATGGGCACGGTTTCCGCTGGAACAGCGTCTCGGACTGGGCAGAGGAATCCGCGAACGGCTGCTGAGCCGCCACCTGGAGTTCGTCGATCTGCTCATCGCCGAAGGCAACCCGCGGGCACTGGCCGAATGGCAGGTGGCCGGACTGCTGGAGATCTTCAGCGAGGAGACCCTCGGCTGGTGCGCCCGGCAGATGGAACAGAGCATCGAGCACGGCAACCGCCGGATGACCGTACGGCGGGTGGCGGACGGCGTGGTCGCCGTCAACCCGCCGCAGAACGCGCCCGCCAGCAGTGCGCTGTTCGGGATCACCCCGCTGATCGCCGGCAACGCCGTGGTCGTACGGGCCCCCCGCAGTGCGCCGCTCGGCGTCATGTACGCGATGCGTGAGCTGGTGGCTCCGGCGCTCGACGACATCGGCGCTCCCCCCGGCACGCTCAACGTCTTCTGCTCCCGCCCCGGGCCGGCCATCAAGAGCTGGCTGGAGAGCCCCCACATCAACGACATCTTCTACACCGGAGGCGTGAGTACCGGGCTGGAGCTGGAACGCGACTGCGTCGCGCACGGCAAGAAGCCGGTCCTCGAACTCGCAGGTAACGACGCCGTGCTGATCTGGCACGACGCCGATGTGGAGGCCGCCTGCGAGGCCCTCGTGGAGTGCTTCTTCGGCTCGGGGCAGATCTGCATGGTGCCCAACCAGGTGATCGTGCACCCCGCCGTCGCCGAACAGCTCCTGGAACGCCTGCGGCTGACCGCATCACTGATCCGCCCCGGACTGCCCGAGGACCCCGGCGCGCTGCTCTCCCCCGTACTGCGCAGCGAGCGCTTCTACGCCTACGTCCAGGACGCCCTCGACAAGGGCGCCACCCTGGTCCACGGCGCCCGGCGGATGGAGACCGACGGCACACCGTCCGACACGGGCCTCTTCCTCGAACCGACCGTCCTGCGGGTGGACGGCCTCGACCACTGCCGGGACATCGAGGCGGTCGCCGAGGAGACGTTCTTCCCGCTCCTTCCGGTCATCGTGCCCGAGCCCGCCCCCGACGGCGAACTGCTGGACCGGATGCTCGCCTACGTCAACAGCAACCCCTACGGGCTCCGCAACTCGCTGTGGACCCGGGACGAGGACGTCGCCGACCGCTTCGTGAACGAGGTGTCCAACGGCGGCCTGCTCAAGGTCAACGACTCGCACATCGGCTTCCTGCCCTATCTGCCGACACACGGCGGCACCGGACGCACCGGCGGCGCCTTCGGCGAGGCCAACTACCCGATGCTGCGCACCACTCATCTGCAGGGCGTCTCACGCGCCACCGGGGTACGGCCGCGCGAGGCGGTGTTCGGGGCGTACGCCGAGCTCGCCGGGATGCGCCCGGGGCCGCCGCCGACCGCCACGCCGGATCACAACTCTGAGGAGCAGTAATGCAGTTCATGCAAGCCGACCGCGAAACCTGTGAGGCGCTGCTGCCCGGCCTGCTGGACCGGCTGGACGAAGTCCCCTTTGCCGAGCTGGAGTCCGACAACAGCCCCGCCGTCGGGATCTTCCGCGACCACGGCGGATCCAACCTGCTGGTGCCCGCCGCGTTCGGAGGGGCGGACGCCACCGCGCTGCAGGCGGCCCGGGTGGTGCGCGCCCTGGGCGCCGCGGCCCCCTCCCTCTCCGTGGCGACCGCCATGCACCACTTCTCGATCGGCACGCTCTTCGGCGTCGCCGACACCTTCGCCGACGGCACCGACCTCGACGACCTGCTGCTGAAGCGGGTCTCCCAGGAACGCCTGCTGGTGGCCTCGGCCTTCGCCGAGGGACGTACCGAACAGGGAATCCTCAGCCCCACCATGGAGGCCCGGCCGGTGGACGGCGGGTATCTGCTGACCGGCTCCAAGAAGCCGTGCAGCCTGTCGAAGTCCATGGACCTGATCACCGCGAGCGTCGGGATGCGCCGGCCGGACGGCTCGGTCGACATGGGCTTCCTGATCCTGCCCGCCGACACCCCCGGCATCACCGTGCACCCCTTCTGGCAGACCAGCGCGCTGCTGGGCGCCGAGAGCAACGAAGTCCGCCTGACCGACGTGTTCGTGACCGACCGCCAGATACTTCAGCCGCCGGCCGAGCTGGCCGAGGAGCTCAGCGAGCTCCAGGAGGTCGGACTGATCTGGTTCCAGATGATCGTGTGCGCCGCGTACACCGGCATGGCCAGCTCCCTGGTCGACCGGGTGCTGCGGCGCGGACGCGGTTCCGCGTCCGACCGCGGGGCGCTCGCCGTCGGCATCGAGACCGCGGCCGCGCTCACCGAGGGACTGGCCCGGCGCGTCATGGACGGCGACACCGACAACGACGGGCTCGCGGCCGCCCTGGTCACCCGGTTCGGCGTGCAGAAGCTGATCGCCGAGACCACCGCACAGGCCGTGGAGATGCTCGGTGGGATGGCCTTCATCTCCTCCTCCGACATCGCGTACCTCGCCGCGGCGACCCACGCGATCGCGTTCCACCCGCCGTCGCGCACCAGCACCGTCGACGGCCTGCTCGACTACTACGCGGGCCAGCCGCTGGTTGTGGCATGACACCGGGAGCGACCACGATGACCACCGCGTACACCGACACCGCGCCGGCGCCCGCCACGGACCCGTACGCCGACCTCGTCACCCGCTACCGGCGCTACCTGAGCAAGGGCCGCGCATCGCTCGGCGAGATGTTCGGCGGCGATGTGGAGGTGGCCGCCGAAGGCCCCTGGATCCACACCGCTTCCGGAAGCCGCATCCTCAACTGCGGGGGATACGGGGTCTTTCTGATGGGCGCCCGGCACCCCCGGGTCGTCGCCGAGGTGACCCGGCAGCTCAACACCAACCCGGTAGCCACCCGGCTGCTCCTCGAACCCGCCGTCGTCGACGCGGCCGAGGCACTGATCGACGTCGTCCCCGCCGGGCTGCAGAAGGTGCACTTCGCAGGCTCCGGGGCGGAGGCCGTGGAAGGCGCCATCAAGCTGGCGCGCGCCCAGGGCCGCAGCCGGCTGATCTCCATGGACCTCGGCTACCACGGCAAGACCATGGGCGCCCTCAGCCTCACCGCGAAGGATGTCTTCCAGGCGCCGTTCCGGCCGCTGCTGCCCCAGGTCTCGCATGTCCCGTACGGCGACGCGGCCGCCCTGGAGGCGGAGCTGGCGCGCTACCCCCAAGAGGGCTGCGTCATCGTCGAGCCGGTGCAGGGCGAGGCCGGAGTGATCGTGCCACCCGAGGGCTATCTGCGGGACGTCGCCCGGCTCTGCGGCGAGTACGGGGCGCTCTTCGTGCTCGACGAGATCCAGACCGGACTCGGCCGCCTCGGCACCTGGTGGGGCGCCGACCGGGAGGGTGTGGTGCCGGACATCCTCCTGGTGGGCAAGGGGCTGGCCGGCGGCGTGGTGCCGGTCTCGGCGCTGGTGGCGACACCCGAGGCGTTCCGGCCCTTCGACAAGGACCCGTTCATCCACACCTCGACCTTCTCCGGCAACCCGCTGGCGATGGCCGCGGCCCGCGGTGCGCTCGCCGCCATCAAGGAGGACAACCTGGTGGAACGGTCCGACGAGCTGGGGCGGCTGCTGCTGACCGAGCTGGACCGGATCGCCCGCGAGGTACTCGGCCACCGGCTGCTCGAAGTACGCGGAGCGGGCCTGCTCATCGGCCTGGAGTTCACCGTGCCGGGACTGGCGGGGGACCTGCTCCTGGAGCTGATCGGCGCCGGTGTCCTCGCCAACCACTCGCTGAACTCCTCCACCGTCATGCGGCTGACGCCACCGGCGGTGCTCGGCCAGGACGAGGTGCAGTTCCTTCTCGACGCGTTCGAGAAGGCCGCCCACGCCGTCATCGCCTGACCCTGCGGACTCTGCCCACCCCGACAACTGGAGCAGCATCACCGTGAGAAGCATTCACCTCCGGGTGGCCCTGGACACCGAGAACGCCTCGGCGGCCTTCGGGACCATCGCGGACTTCACCCGCTTCGCGGACATCGCGGAGGACATCCACGTCGTCGAGACCCATCAGCCCGCCACCCCGGACACGCCGCGCGACAGCGACTGGGAGGTGAACTTCCGGCGCGGCATCATGCGCTGGAACGAGGCGGAGACCGTCGATCCGGAGAACCTGAGGATCGAATTCGACCAGACCGACGGCGACTTCGAGGAGTTCCGGGGCAGCTGGCAACTGACCTCGGCCGGCTCCGGCATCGAGGTCCGCTTCGAGGTCACCTACGACTTCGGCATCGAGAGCCTCGTGGGAATCATGGACCCCATCGCCGAACGCGTGATCAAACGGGCCATCTGCGCCGTACTCGAAGGGCTCTTCGGCTCCATCACGGTGCTGGAGGGCGGCGAGGCGCTCACCGATCTGCCCGGCCCCGCCCCGGAAGCGGCCCACTCGCTCTCCACCCGAGGAGGTGCCTGATGGATGCGCTCAACCGCTTCGACACCAAGACCACCTACCGACTGATCCGGCTCGAATACCTCTTCGCCCTCGGAGTCAGCTTCTACTTCTTCTTCCGGCACCTGGGCGACATCAGGTGGTGGCCCTTCGCCCTGCTCTTCGTCTACATCGACCTGATCGGCTACATCCCCGGCGCCATCGCCTACCACCGCAGCAGGACCAAGCGGATCCCGAAGGCGTACTACGTGCTGTACAACACCATGCACAGCATGGCGACCCAGGGCGCCGTCGCCCTGCTGTGGATCCTCGTGATCGGCAACGAGTGGGCGCTGCTCGCCCTCCCCATCCATCTGTGCGGGGACCGGGCCCTGTTCGGAAACTTCCTGAAACCGTTCGGCGTCAGCTTCGAGCCCGTCGTCCATCCGGAGTTCGCCGCACTGGAAGCGGCCGTCGAGCACGGATCCGGCCGGCCCCCGGCCTCCGCTCCTGCGCCCGCCCGTCAGTCCGCCACCTCATGACCTCGCCGATCGGCACGGCGCACCGGCCGGTCGTCGAGACCACGGTGTGGAGCGCTGCCCGGAGGTTCCCCACCGGGGTGTCGGTGGTGACCGTGGGCAGCGGCGAGTCGGTGCACGGCAGCACCGTCAGCGCGTTCTCCTTCGTCTCCCACGAACCACCGATGGTCTCCATCTGTCTGCAGAACGACAGCTCGCTGCTCCCTCGCATCACGCAGCACCGTGCCTTCACCGTCAATGTGCTCGCCGCCCACCAGTCCGCGCTGGCCCGGCACTTCGCCAGCCGCTCCAGAAGTCCGGGGCGCGCCCAGTTCCAAGGGGTGCAGTGGACACCGGGCGAGGACGGCGTGCCCCGGCTGCGCTCCACTCTCAGCTGGCTGCACTGCCAGGTGCACGAATGCGTCCCGGCCGGGGACCACGCGGTCGTGCTGGCCACCGTGACGGCCTGCGCGGCCGAGAGCGACAGGGCTCCACTGCTGTATTTCGCCGGGCATCTTCACCCCGGTCACATCCGGATCGAGGAGGAAACCACATGACCACGCCGATTCCCGCCGAGGCGGACTGGGACCAGGCCCCCGGACTGCTCGAAGGCGCCATGGACCTGGAGCTCAGCGCGGCGGACTGCAACCTCCGCTACTGGCTGCAGGCCGTACCGCAGGGCACCCTGCGCGGCCGCCCGGACGGACACGACCCCGCCCTCACGGTGGCCCCGCACATGCTGGAGGGCCCGTTCCACGAGGCCATCACCCAGGAGTACGCCTTCCGGGCACTGGCCGAGGAGAAGGCCACCAGGGTGCTGTCGTACCTGGTCCCGATCGCTCCGGACAACGACACCATGGAGTTCTACGCCACCCAGGTGCTGGACGAGTGCCGGCACGCCATGGTCTTCCGCAACCACCTGCTGGCGCTCGGCATCGCCCCCGAGCGGCTGGTCGAGGCTGTCGACACCTTCGCCTCCCCGTACAAGGAGAGCGTGCTGGGGCCGCTGGAGCAGCGCAGCCTGGAAATCATGCGCGACGACCGCGACTTCATCGGCGGCGTGGTGATGATGACCATCATCCTGGAAGGCGCCCTCGCTCCCGCGGCCGAACTGAGCGAGCGCAAGTGGCGGCCGCTCGACCCGGCAGCCGCGGAGATCGACAAGGGCGCGGGCATCGACGAGATCCGCCATCTGACGGTCGGGGCGGACATCGCGCGCCGCCATCTGATCGACCACCCGCAGGACAAGGGCCGGGTCGTGGAGCTGATCCGCCGGGGCATGGACATGTGGGAGGAGCTCCCCACCCACGACATGGTGCACTGGCGCGAGGAGAGGTTCCAGGAGGGGCTGCGCCGCCACGGGGACGTGGTGGGCGACTACGAGATCTGGCCGGGCCGACGGCTCGTGGACACCACCCCGCAGGAGCGCCAGGACACCGCCGACCAGTGGTCCGACGACATGAAGGCCAAGCGGCTGAAGTACATGGGCCTGGAAGAGGCCCTCATATGACGGGCCCCGCCACGGCCGGGCGGCCGGCCGGACCGGCCGCGGTGTTGTGCGGGCTCGGTGGCTGGCTGCCGCCCCGGGTGGTGACCAACGAGGAGCTCGTCGCCCGGCTGGACACCTCGGACGAGTGGATCCGCTCCCGTACCGGCATCCGGCAGCGGCATGTGATCGAGCCCGGGATGTCCACCGGTTCGCTGGCCGTCGAGGCCGGGGCCAGGGCCCTGAAGTCGGCGCAGCAGGACTCCGTCGGCGCGGTGGTCCTCGCCACCACCACCCCGGACCGCCCCTGCCCGGCGACCGCCCCGGAAGTCGCCGCCCGGCTCGGCCTGGCCGGGGTGCCGGCCTTCGACGTCGGGGCCGTCTGCGCCGGATTCGTCTACGCACTGGCGATCGGCGTCGGTCTGATCTCTTCGGGCACGGCGGACGACGTCCTGGTGATCGGCGCGGACACCTACTCGACGCTGCTCGATCCCGAGGACCGCACCACAGGACCGATCTTCGGGGACGGCGCCGGAGCCGTCGTACTGCGCCGCGGCGACCCGGACGAGCCCGGAGCGCTCGGCGGATTCGACCTGGGCACCGACGGACACCTCTCCGACCTGATCGAGATCCCAGCCGGGGGCTCGCGCCAGCGGGGCAGCGGCGTACCGGCCGGGCCCCGTGACCACTACTTCGCCATGCAGGGCAAGCAGGTGTTCCGGCACGCAGTGCTGCGGATGACCGGCTCCGTGCAGAAGGCCGTCGACCGGGCCGGCTGGACCGTCCGGGACATCGACCGGCTCGCCGCCCACCAGGCCAACTCCCGCATCCTGGACGCCCTCGCCGAACAGCTCGGGCTGCCGCAGGAGCGGGCCCTCTCCAATATCGACCGGGTCGGCAACACCGCAGCGGCGTCCATCCCCCTGCTGCTGGCCGACGCGGTGGCCGACGGCTCCCTGCGCGCCGGCCACTCGGTGGTGCTCACCTCCTTCGGGGGCGGCCTCGCCTGGGGCTCCACCACGCTGCGCTGGCCGCAGCTGGATGCCGTCTGACCGCACGACCACACCCGTCCCGTTCCGTCCCACCCTGTGCGTACACCGTTGAGGAGACAGAGATGCCCAGCGTTCTCGACCGGATCACCGAAGTCCTCGTCAGCCGGTTCGGAGTAGAGCCGGAGGAGGTCACCGAGGACACCACGATGCGCGATCTCGACCTGGACTCCCTGGCCCTGGTCGAATTCGCCCTGGTCGCCGGTGGCGAGTTCAACATCCAGATCGACGACGAGGAGGTCGGCGCGGAATCGTCCGTCAAGGACCTGATCACCCTGATCGACAACAAGAGCGCGGTGCTGTGAGCTCCGGCCGCGACGACGCCGGGGCCCGTGACATCGCGGTCACCGGTCTCGGCCTGCTGACCCCGGCGGGCAACGGGGTGGCGGAGAACTGGGCGCGGGTCCTGGACGCCGAACCGGCTGCGGCCCCCGACCCCGCGCTGGCGGGGCTGCTGGTCGACTTCAGCTGCCGCGCCGCGGACTTCGACCCGGTGGCCCACTTCGGCAGGCGGCGGGCCTGGCGGCTCGACCGCTACGTACAACTGGCCCTGATCGCCGCGGCGGAGGCCGTCCACGACAGTGGACTGGACCCCGCCGGCTGGGACGGAGCCCGGGTCGGAGTGGTCCTGGGCAACGCCCTCGGCGGCACCGCCACGTTCGAGCAGCAGGTCCGCACCCTCGACCGGCAGGGGGCGGCGGCCGTCTCACCGATGCTGGTGCCGATGTCCGCGGTCAACATGGTGTCCGGTTACGCGGCCATGGAGTTCGGCGCGCTGGGCCCCAACCTCGTCACTGCCACCGCGTGCGCCTCGGCCGCCACCGCCATCGGCACCGCACGGGACCTGCTGCGGTCCGGCACGTGCGACGTGGTGATCACGGGAGGCACCGAGGCGAGCCTGACCCCGACGGTGCTGTCCGGCTTCGCCCGGATGGGAGCACTCTCCAAGCGGCGCGACGATCCGGCCGCGGCCTCCCGCCCGTTCGACACCGACCGGGACGGATTCGTGGCGGCGGAGGGCGCGGGGGTGCTGGTGCTGGAGCGGCTGGCCGACGCCCGGGCCCGCGGCGCCCGGGTACGGGCCCGGCTGAGCGGATACGGGGCATCGGCCGACGCCCATCACGCCACCGCCCCCGATCCGGAGGGGCGAGGCGCCGAACGCGCGATCCGCACAGCGCTGCGCGACGCGGGCGTGGCCCCCGACGAGGTCGACCATGTGAACGCGCACGGCACCTCGACCCCGCTCAACGACCTGACCGAGGCCCGGGTGTTGAAACGGGTGCTCGGCACGCGTCCCGTGGTGACGTCGTCCAAGGGCGTGACCGGTCACTCGCTCGGTGCCGCAGGAGCCATCGAAGCGGCGCTCACCGTACTCGCGCTGGAGCAGGGGACCGTGCCGCCCACCGCGAACCTCGACAGCGTCGACCCCGCCATCGAGGTCGACATCGTGGCGAAGGCGCCCCGGGCCCTGCCGATCGGAGTCGCCCTGAGCAACTCCTTCGGATTCGGGGGGCAGAACGCCGTGCTCGTGTTCACCGCGGCCTGACCGCGTCGCCATTCGGCCCGGCGTTTCGGCCCGACATGAAGGAGAACGCTCATGCCCGCCCGACAGGACTCCCTGACCATCTCGCCGACAGGCTCCTTCGAGGAGCTGTCCGATCTGGTCAAGCAGGCCGGGCTGATGGATTCCCGGAAGGACTACTTCACCTTCAAGATAGTCTCCAACCTCGTTCTTTTCGGGGCCTGCTGGGCGGCCCTGTTCTGGTTCGGGGACACCTGGTGGCAGCTGGTGACCGCGGTCGCGCTGGGACTGGCCTTCGTCCAGACCGGCTTCATCGCGCACGACACGGGCCACAAGCAGATCAGCAAGGCCAAGGTGCCGTCCGAGGTGCTGGGTGCCATCCATATGAACCTGCTGATGGGCACCGCGTACGGCTGGTGGATCAACCACCACAACAGGCACCACAGCAACCCCAACAACCTCGACCGCGACCCGGACACGATGCGCCGTCAGGTCATCTTCGACGTGGACGAGATGCCGGCGAAGGCGACGAGCGGCTTCCGGCGGTTCGTCATCCGCTTCCAGGCGGTGATGTTCTTCGTACTGCTGGGCCAGGAGGCATGGCGGCTGCACGCGTCCGGCTTCAAGGCGGCGCGCGCGGGCGGGCTGCGCCGCCCCGTCCTGGAGCTCGGGCTGATCGCGGTGCACGCCGTGGTCTGTCTGGCCGCCGTGTTCACCGTGCTGTCACCGCTGACCGGAGTGGTGTTCGTGCTCCTCAACCAGGCGGTGTTCGGCCTGTACCTGGGAGCCGTCTTCGCCCCGAACCACAAGGGCATGGTGGTCTACCGCAGCGATGTCCAGCTCGACTGGCTCCACCGTCAGGTGCTGACCTCACGCAACATCCGGTCCAGCCGGCTGACCGACTTCCTGTACGGGGGGCTGAACTACCAGATCGAGCACCATCTGTTCCCCGCCATGCCCCGGGTCAATCTGCGGTACGTACGGCCGATGGTCATCGACTACTGCGCGGAGCACTCCATTCCGTACCGGGAGGTGTCCGCCTGGGCCTCGTACCGCGAGGTGGCCCGCTTCCTCGGAAAGGTCAGCGACGAGGCCCGCAACGGCGCGGAACCGCAGGCTGCGTGAGCATCACGGCCGGGTCCGTCGGTGCCGGACCCGGCGGTCTCGCGCGGCACCAGGTGCCGCTGGGCCCGCGTGCCGGATGGTACGTGGGCCCTCAGCCGCACCGGCCGGAGCGAAGGCATTCTTGGCTATTTTTTTGCATACTGCGCTGAGAATGGGTTTATCACGTCCCCGGTGAGGCGTCAATTACTGGATGGGTAATGGACTCTACCAATTGCCGTACTGCACAGTTGGGTGAGAGAGGGGAGTGCTCGATAAACATTCAACGAGTGGCGGCCCTTCCCGACGGTCAACGGACGATTGGACACGGGGGGATTCGTGACATTCAGGGTTCTTGGCTCAGTGGGAATAACAAACGGAACCGGTCTGACCGCTTTACGGGGTGCGCGACAGTGCACGCTGCTCGCGCTGCTGCTCCTGAAGGCCGGGGAGCCGGTGACCAAGGAACAGTTCTTCGAGGAGCTCTGGGAGGAGGGAATACCGAGCCAGCCCGGAAACGCATTGCAGGCCCAAGTGGCCCGGCTGCGAAAAGTGCTCCGCGCCGAGCTCGGTGACGAGTTCGTCTGCCGGCGGCTGATCACCCGCCCGTCCAGCTATGTGCTGGACATCGACCCGCTCGAAGTGGACGTGCACCTCTTCGGGTCCCTGACGAAACAGGCACGCTCGTCGATGCGGAACGATCCGGCGGGCGCGAGGGAGCTGTTCGACCGGGCCCTGTCGCTCTGGCGCGGTGCGCCGCTGGAGGGGGTCACAGGCGGCCCGATCTGCCAGAGCGCCGCCGCGCAGTTCGAGGAGAACCGGCTCTCGGCCGTGGAAACGCGGATACAGCTCGACATCGCGATCGATGGATACGCCCAGGCCGTCAGCGAGTTGAAGATGCTCGCCTACCTCGCCCCCTGGCGGGAGCGGCTGTTCGAGCTGCTGATGGTGTGCCTCTACCGCCTCGGTCGTCAGGCCGAGGCCATACAGACCTACAACCAGCTGCGCAGCCGCCTGGTCGAGGAGTTCGGGATGGAACCCTCGCCGAGCGTCAAGAGCTGCATGATGGCGATCCTCAACCAGGACCCGGCGCTCGGCGGCGCCGAACGGCTCGTGGTGGCACGTACCCCGCTGGCCGGTTCCGCGGTCGCGTCCTGACCCGCAGTCCCGGCGCGCCGCTCCCCGCCCACCCCCACGCACCCCGGAAAACGACTGTCGATGACGGAGGAATTTCTCGTGACGAAGCCCGACCGGACCCCTTCGCCGGATGCGTCGAAGACGGCACTCGACGAAGTACGCGATCTGATTCTGCGATACCCCGGAGTCGCCCGTGTACGACTGGTCCACACGGCCGCGGGCCGGCTGACCGCATGCGTCCAGGGCTGGGACAATGCGAATGACCTGTCGCCCGCCGGGCCGCTGAGTGAACTCGCCGAGATCAATCCGCACGAGACACGCTTTCTCTACGACGAGATATTCTCCGCCGAATCCTACTTACAGGGCGGCATCACTCTGCGCGAGGACGCCGTCGTCTTCGACGTGGGCGCAAACATCGGAATGTTCAGCCTGTTCGTCGGGGCGCGCTGCCCCTCGGCCAGTGTCTTCGCGTACGAGCCGGTGCCCGATGTCTTCGAGGTGCTGCGCCGCAACGTCGAGCGGCACGGAGTGTCCGCGCGGCTGCTCCCCTTCGGGCTGTCCGACCGGGAGCAGGAGATCGTCTTCAACTTCTACCCGGGCATCTCGATCATGTCGTGCCGCAGTGACTACGCGGACCTGGACAACGAGGTCGATCTGATCAAGCAGTACGTCGCGAACACCCGGGAGACCGGCGCCGCGGGCCGGGACGACCATCTGGCCCAGGTGGAGGCCCTGGTCGCCAAGGACTTCGAACTCACCGAGCGGCACTGCCGGCTGCGGCCGCTCTCCGATGTGATCGAGGAGACCGGAGTGACGCGCATCGATCTGCTGAAGATCGATGTCCAGCGGGCCGAGCTGGATGTCCTGCGGGGCGTCGAAGACCGGCACTGGCCATTGATCCAGCAGATCAGCATGGAGGTCCACGACGAGAAGGGCACCCCGACCGAGGGCCGGGTGCAGCTCGTGCGGGACCTGCTGACCGCGAACGGTTTCCGGGCCACCGTGGCCGAGGAGGACCTGCTGCGTGGCACCGGCCGGTACGCCGTGCAGGCGGTACGCCCCGCGTACGCGGACGATCCCCGCCCGGTGGTGGCCTCGGCCGAGTCCGGCAGGCCGCGCCTCGACCCCCGGGCCATCGCCGACTGGCTGGCCGAACGCCGGCCCGCCGGACGCCTTCCGGACGAGATCGTGCTGGTCGACGGCCTGCCCCCGCAGGACTGAGCGACCGGGCCGACGCCCGTACAGCGCGGAAGACCCCCCGGGCCTGCGGACCCGGGGGGTCTCCGTGTGGCGAGGGGCCACCGTCAGGCGGTGGCCTCCTCGGGCACCGCATTCAGCAGGGCGTCCAGCTCCGCCAGTGCCAGGTCCGCCGCCGCGGCGGCGGAAGCGCTGTCCGGGGCGCCGGCCAGGCCGAAGAACGAGTTCAGCAGCTGGCCTTCGGCGGCCTCCAACTGCTCCGGTGTCGGTCCCATGACAAGCTCCTGGTCTCGGATCGGATCGGTGTCCGTACTCGGGGCGTACCGCCTGCACGGCGCGAAGCGCCGGACAGGTGCAGCGCGTCCTCAAATGGCGTTGGCCGCCTTGAAGATGTGAAGAAGCCCGCTCAGCCGGGCCTCGCCCTGGAAGGCCACGTACTCCGGCAGTACCAGAGGTGCCCACTTCTGCTTGTACGCCAGCTGTGTCTGAGCCGGGTACACGGCTGCGCCGTTGGCCAGCAGCCATCGCATGAACCAGGCGAAACCCCTGCTGGCGCCGGGCACTTCGTACTCCTCGGCCAGCCCGGTGAACGGCGTGAAGCCGAAGTGCAGCCAGTCGGCCCCCTCGGCGATGAAGGTGTCGATGGCCGTCCTGTTGATGGCCTCCATGATGCCCGGCACCTTGTCCGGAAGACGGCGGCTGAGATCGTGCAGCCAGCCGCTGCGGCTGCCGTGGGCGGGCGAGTAGGAGATGTATCCGACGGACTTGCCGTCGATCCGGCCCACGAAGAGCCGGCGCAGCGCCTGCGCTTCACCACCGAGCTCACCGACCAGGAACTCCAGCGGCTTGGCGTGCTCGCCCTTGCTGCCCAGCCAGGCGCGGTCGACCTCTGCCACCGCCTCCGCGCAGTCCGCCAGCGGACTCTCCGTCACGGTGAGACCGGCCCGGAACGAGCGGGCGATCTTGTTCCGCAGCTGCATGAAGCGCGTGCCGCGCAGGCTGAAGTCGGCCAGGTCGATGGCGTACGACGCACCCACCTGGTTCACGGTGAAGCCGTGTTCGGCGTACAGACCGGTCTCCGCCTGCTGGAGCTGGACCGACACGACCAGACGCTCCTGGGCGGCGGCGAACTCCAGAAAGCCCTTCAGCAGCCGGCCCGCGGCATCCGGGGGGGAGAGGGGACCGCCGAACTGCACCAGATACGGCCCGGAGGTCCGGTACACGATCACTCCGGGAACCCCCGGCAGGGCAAAGCGGGAATTACCGCTGCTGAGAGCCAGGAATCCGCTGGGATTGTCGCTGAACTCCGCCACCGCGCGGAGCGTGTTGTCGAAGTCGATGCTGTCTGCTGTGACACTGGAAGTCATCCTGCACGCCCCACGAGAATAGACGGGTAATGCGGTCTGCCGCCGCGCAGCGGGAAGTCAGACAGATCCGGCCCTGCTCCTGATGGAGTGCAGGGCCGGATCCATTGCTGCGTGCTGCGGAGAGGGCAGGATTCGAACCTGCGTGGACCGTTGAGGGCCCGACCTTGCTTGCGCGCGGTCCCCGATAAACCACTCCGGGCACCTCTCCGTGTTCCCGGTCCGGTTTCCCGTCCCGTTCACAAGTAAGAGTCTGCCAGAGGGGCCTGACATGGCCCTGACGTCCCGCTGATGGTGTGCCGGTCTCGGTTCAACCCTGCCCGGCGCGCTCTCACATGCGCCGCAGGCCCACGTACTGGAGTGCACCCATGGCCGCCACGACCAGGCCCTGGAACACGATCCAGCCGTTGCCGATCCCCGTCGCCGTCAGCGCGTCCACGGAGACCGCCGCGACGCTGGCCACGGCCCAGGCCACGTTCAGGGTGATGATGACGGAGACCGCGCCGCGGCTGATGTTCTCCTGGCGGGAGACGACCAGCACCCACAGGGCGTACACGGTGAGGAACACGCCCACCGGGTACTGCACGGAGAGGTTCACGCCGAGGAACGAGTCCAGGACCGTGGCGAGTACGAGGTATCCGATGCCGTTCGCACCGGTGAGGACCACGTCCGCCACGAGGGCGAACCGGAGAAGGCTGTCGGAACGGGCGGCGTCCGTCGCCGGGACCGTACCCGCGTTCTGGGACGACATCATGAGGTCTTCCTTTCGTTGTCGTGCTGCTGACCTGGAGGTGTGTGCCGAGTGGGCCCGGAGGCGCTCCCGGCATCGGGGAACACCGGGGCGGGCGAACCGAGGAGGACCCGGGTCTCGGTATTCGCCGGCAGGAACGATTCGAGTGCGATGCCGCTCAGCGGACCGGATGGAAGATCGGAGAAGAGGGTGCCGGGGCGCTCGCCGAACGAGGTGACGATGTGGAAGAAGGTCAACAGGTGCCCCTCCCGGTACAGCTCGATGGGCAGAAGCAGACGGTCCGCTTCCCCGGACTCGGTGAATTCGGCTTCCTCGGACTTGGCCGATTCGGCATCCTGCGCCGATGGAAGGCTGCCTACGAACGCCTCCAATTCCCGCAGGCGGCCGTCCCCGGTGATTGCGCTCCATCGCCGGAGCATTCGTATGACGTGGTATCTCACCTGGGGGAGATTGGTCAGATGCGGCGCCAGTCCCTCGGGGTGGAGAATGATGCGGAGAAAATTGGCGGGTGCCAGGAGATGGCCGGCGACATCGCCCATCAGCATTTCCATCGTGTGATTGAGGGCCACGATGTTCCAGCAGCTGTCGGTGACCATGGCCGGATACGGTTCATGGCCGGTCAGCACCTTCTCCAGAACCGGGCGAACGGCATCCGGCAACGGGGGAATGCTGTCGTACCAGCGAAGCCTTCCCGCCGCGGTCGCACGGGCAACGAGCTGCTGTCGGTGCGCGGGCGGCAGCCCGAGCGCCTGGGCGATATGGAGAACCGTCTCGGCGTCGGGCGTCTGCTCGCAGGCCTCGATTCTCCTCAGATGGTTCAGGGAAAAGCCGGCCCGCTCGGCAAGCACCTGCTTGCTGAGCGATTTCTGGCGCCGCAGGTCACGTAGGAGCAGCCCCAGGACGCCGTCGTCTTCGGAGGAACGCATGCCCATACGGGGACGGTAATGACCGGAGCGGGGCCACCTCAATTACCTCCCAGGTAATCGTCGCCTCGCCCGCTCGAAGGGGCTGGACCGGATTGTGGGGGCATGCGAGGGCCCGTCCGCCCCGGCCGGAAAAAGGGGAGCCGCAAGCGCGGCTCCCCTTTTTTCCGTCCTCACCAGGTCACCGCGTAACGCCCGCGGTCCTCCCGGAACCGACCGCCTCGGCGATCATCCGCTCCATCGGAACGGCGCCCACCCGCCCCGAGACCAGGAACGCGGACACCATCGTCGCCACCATGATCACCGTGCCGAGCCACACCATCGTCTCGACCGGCACGGTGTACGCCCCCACGGTCCGCACCACGCACTCACCCAGCAGCGCCGCACCCCATACCGCCGAGAACCGCGTCTCCGCCCGCCGGAACGCCGCCGACTCCACCGAGAGCCGCTGCCAGGCGGCGTCCCTGGCCGCATCGCCCTTCACCAGCCACGGCCGCATCCCCGCGCTCATCATCGGCTGCCCCTTCAGCGCGGTCACCAGGACGACGATCCCGATGATGCTGCTCACCCCGCTGTCCTTGGCGAGCATCAGCCGCGGGTCCCCGACCACCAGACTCGTCAGCAGCCCGACCACGTTGACCGTCACCATCAGCGCCGCCAGCCCGTTGAGCCGGCGCTTGCGCACCACCCCCCACACGGTGCGCACGGCCGGCACCACACTGCTCCAGGCCAGCGCCGCGAAGGTGTCCATGCCCGCCGCCTTCAACGCGTAGTACGAGACGAGCGGCACCCCCACATCCACGAGCAGCGGCATCATGCTGTCCAGCAGCGCCTTACGGGGAGCGAACGGGGCGGCGGCGACCGGAGCATCTGCGACAGGGGCGGTGGCTGTGGCGGCCGGGCTGGTCATGACGGGTTCCTCTCCCGTATCGGCGGGCGCCTTCGCGGCCCCGCTCTCGATACGTACAGACTGGCCGCCGGGGCCCGGTGCCCGGCAGAGCCGGGTGTACCGAGGTCCGTATGACGAATGTCAGCCCCTGCCGATGACGGCCCGGTGCCTGCGCGGCGCCCGTAACTCGCTCGCCGCGCAGGCCGGACCGGTGCTGTGATGGGGTCATGACCGCCCCGACCAGGCCACAGCACGAGATCCGCGCCCAGTACACGGATACGACCGTCACCGTCTACCAGGCGTACGCCCCGTTCATCGGTCTTCCCGCCGTGCGCGACGGGCGCTTCCCGGACGTCTGGAAGCGCGACCGCATGACATGGATCAAGCCGAGCTTTCTGTGGATGATGTACCGCTGCGGCTGGGCCACGAAGGAGGGCCAGGAGACCGTCCTGGCCGTCGAGATCACTCGTGAGGGCTTCGACCGGGCCCTGGGGAACTCCGAACTCTCGCACTATGTACGGGGAGTTCACCCCGACCGCGCCACCTGGCAGCGCAATCTGCGCCGGAGCCCGGCCCGTGTCCAGTGGGATCCCGAGCGCGACCTCCGCCTGGACCGGCTTCCGTACCGTTCCCTCCAGCTCGGCCTCTCCGGTGAGGCGGCGCGGCAGTATGCGGACGAGTGGACGGTGTCGATCCGTGACGTCACCCCGCTCGCCCGGCGGATCCACGAACTGGTGTCGGCCGGGCGGCTCGACGACGCGGCGGAACTCCTGCCGCGTGAGTCGCCGTATCCGCCGGCCGGCGCCGCGCTCCCGGCGGGGCGACGGCCTGACCCGTCACCCGGGCAAAGGAGTTAATACCCTATAAGGGGCATATCTGGCGTTACGCTCCGCGCATGACCCACCATGCCATCCTCCTGGCGGCATCCGGCCTGAAGATCGACTGGGCCAGGATGCCGACGTACAACACGATCATGGCGGTGGCCGCCGGTGCCGGGCTGTTGCTCGTGGTGGCGCTGGGGCGTCAGCTCCTCACCCCCGGGCGCACCATCACCCCCGACGGCTGGGTGCTGGCGTTCGGGGCCATCGGCTTCACTCTTGTCACCACCGGCCTCCATATGACCCTGACCTGGCCGCTCGCCGGACAGGGCTTCCCGTTCTACAACGTCATCTTCGGCGAGCCGGCGCTCGCCTTCGGCGTCTTTCTGCTGGCCGCGTCCTTCTACCTCTGGAAACGCGGCGCCGAACTCAACAGCGCCGACCGCATCGTCCACACGGCCCGCGTCGCTTCCCCGATCTCCGTCTTCGTGTTCGGCCTCGGGCTCGCCTGCTTCGGGATCGCCGCCGCGGGCTGGAAGTACACCCTCTTCGCCGCACCGCCCGAGGCACCCATCTCCGGAGAGTTCGCGAAGTGGCCGATGCTGGAAGCGAGCCTCATGTCCGGGCTGTATGTCCTGGTGGGCATCGGCGCGCTCCTGTTCCCGTTCGCGCTGCACCGGCCCAAGAGCCGGCTGAGCCCGGTCATCGGAGTCGTCTGGGGCCTGGCCGGACTGGCGTTCCTGCTCTTCGGCGGGCTCAACTACTTCACCCACATCGGCCTCATCGTCAACACCATGTGAGTCGCTCAGGACCACGGTGGGCCCGGTCGGACGGCCGGGCCCACCTCGTCCCCCCATCCCGTGACGGCCACCACCTCGCGGGCGATGTCCGTCACCTTCCGCCCGTCCGTCGCCACCCGGACCGTGTCCGCCGGTGAATGCTCGTCCAGGAGACGGGCCTTGCGGACACTGCTCGCCACCTCGCGGTCCAGTTCCGAGCCGATCTCGCGGCCGGCGAGCCGGCCGAAGGTCGTGGTGTCGGAGGCGGTGAGCAGGATGCGGACGATCCGTACGTCCGCACCCATCGCACGCTCGAACATCACCGCCGACTCCGGCAGCACGCTCACGGTGTTCGTATAGATCAGGCGTCGGCAGCCGAGTTCCGCGAAGTTGGACCAGACCGCCGTCAGATTGCGCTCGGTGATCCCCGCGCGGTGCGGATCGCCCTCCGGCGCCGGATGGACCTGGCCCATCAGATCGCCCTCCAGGACCGCGTGCGCCGCCTCGACGGCCCGTAGCTGCGCCGAAACCTCCCAGGCCACGGTCGACTTGCCTACGCCCGCGCGCCCGCCGATGAGCAGTACCTCTGCGTGGTTCATGTCGGCAGGGTGCCAGCCCATGACGGCTCCCGCGATCCGATTGCGCGGCCGCGTCGAACGTGCCCGCCCGAACGCGCCTGCCCGAACGGCGCGGCATACCGCGTATGGAGTACGGCGGGGGAGTGCCGTACGCCGCAGGGAGGCCGGAGAGTTCCCCCTGGCGGCTGCCTGCGCGCGGCGGCTGTCCGCTTAGGGTCGGGAACCATGGAGACCCCTATTGCGCGTACGTCCCGGTGGCGGCGACTGCTGCCCCGTAAACGCGGCCGGTGGACCGCGGGCCTCGCGGCGCTCGTCGTGCTGGCCGGTGCGGGCACCTGGACCGCCGCTGCCGACGACGGCGGGCCCGCCGTGCACCGCCAGGACCGGATGATGCGGGTGGACGGCGTGTCCATCGACACCTCGTACTTCACCACCGGGGGTACGGAGCGCAGGCCCGCCGTGCTGATCGGGCACGGGTTCGGCGGCAGCAAGAACGATGTGCGGGCGCAGGCCGAGCAATTGGCCGGTGCCGGGTACGCCGTGCTGACCTGGTCCGCCCGCGGGTTCGGGAAGTCGGGCGGGGAGATCTCGCTCAATGCCCCCGACCGCGAGGTCAAGGACGTGTCCCGGCTGATCGACTGGCTGGCGGACCGGCCCGAGGTGGAGCTCGACGACAAGGGCGACCCCCGGGTCGGGGTCACCGGGGCCTCCTACGGCGGCGCCGTCTCGCTCCTCGCCGCTGGGTACGACAAGCGCGTCGATGCCATCGCACCGCAGATCACCTACTGGAATCTGGCCGACGCCCTCTTCCCCGACGGGGTCTTCAAGAAGCTCTGGGCCGGAATCTTCATCACCACCGGCGGCGGCTGCCAGAAGTTCGAGAAGCAGCTCTGCGACATGTACGAACGGGTCGCCGTCAGCGGGAAGCCGGACGCCGCCGCGCGTGCGCTGCTGACCGAGCGTTCCCCGAGCGCCGTCGCCGACCGCATCAAGGTGCCCGCGCTCATCGTGCAGGGGCAGTCCGACTCCCTCTTCCCGCTCGGCCAGGCCGACGCCATGGCCAAGGCGATCAGCGGCAACGGCGCGCCGGTCGCCGTCGACTGGATCGCGGGCGGGCACGACGGCGGTGACCTGGAGGCCGACCGGGTGCAGCAGCGGATCGGCGGATGGTTCGACCGGTATCTGAAGGGCGACAAGAGCGCCGGCACCGGGCCCGGCTTCCGCGTCACCCGGACCGGAGGCATCGACTCCACCGACGGGGCCGCCCTCACGCGCGGGGCGAGCAGCGCTACGTACCCGGGCCTGAGCAGCGGAGGAGAAACGATCGTCCTCGGGCATCGGACGCAGACGTTCCGTAACCCCGCCGGGGCCAACCCGCCCGCCATCTCGGCCGTACCCGGCGTCGGCGGCGGGCTCTCCCAGCTGTCGTCCCTCGGCGTCGGCCTCTCGATCGACTTCCCCGGGCAGTACGCCCGCTTCGACTCGGCCCCGCTGGACAAGTCCCTGCGCGTCACCGGCTCACCGACCGTGCGGGTCAGCGCCGATGCGGAGCGGGGCGACGCCGTGCTGTTCGGCAAGGTGTACGACGTGTCGCCGGACGGCAAGCAGCAGGTGCTGCCCTCCCAGCTGGTCGCACCCTTCCGGATCCCGCAGTCCCAGCAGGGCAAGGGCGTGCAGCTGACCCTCCCCGCCATCGACCACCAATTCGACGCGGGACACCGGCTCCGCGTGGTCTTCTCCGCCACCGATCTCGGTTACGCCTCACCGGCCGAGCCGACGACGTACAAAGTGACCGTCGACGGCCCGCTGACCGTCCCCACCGCCCCCGCCCTGAAGACCGCGGCGGCCACCCTGCCCTGGTGGACCTGGGGGCTCCCGGCCGCCGCCGTCGTGATCGCCGCCCTGCTGCTGCTCACCGCCCGCCGCCGCACCGCGACCCCCGCACCCGATCCGGCGCTCGCCGGGGTGCCGCTCCAGATCACCGGCCTGTCGAAGAAGTACGCCAGGTCCGCCGACCGGTATGCCGTGAAGGAACTGTCCTTCCGGGTCGAGAAGGGGCAGGTGCTCGGGCTCCTCGGACCCAACGGCGCGGGCAAGACGACCACGCTGCGCATGCTGATGGGGCTCATCACGCCCGACGACGGCGAGATCCGCGTCTTCGGGCAGGCCATCCGGCCGGGCGCGCCCGTACTGTCGCGCGTCGGCTCGTTCGTCGAAGGGGCAGGCTTCCTGCCGCATCTGTCCGGGCGCGCCAACCTGGAGCTGTACTGGCAGGCCACGGGACGGCCCGCCGAGGACGCCTGCATCGAGGAGGCCCTGGAGATCGCCGGGCTCGGTGACGCGCTGGCCCGCGCAGTCCGTACGTACTCGCAGGGCATGCGGCAACGGCTCGCCATTGCCCAGGCCATGCTCGGGATGCCGGACCTGCTCATCCTCGACGAACCGACCAACGGGCTCGACCCGCCCCAGATCCGCGAGATGCGCGACGTGATGATCCGGTACGCGGCCGGGGGCCGGACCGTCATCGTCTCCAGCCACCTCCTCTCCGAGGTCGAACAGTCCTGTACCCACCTCGTGGTCATGGACCGCGGCCGGCTCGTCCAGGCGGGTCCGGTCGCCGAGATCACCGGCTCCGGCGACATGCTGCTCGTCACCAGCGCGCAGGAGGTGGACGAACCCCTCGTGGGGAAGGTCGCCGCACTGCCGGGGATCGGCTCGGCCGTCCGTACGGACGACGGCCGCGGGCTGCTCGTACGGCTCGACGGCGCCACCTCGTCCGAGCTGATCGCCGAACTGGTCCGGTTGGACATGCCGTTGACCGGTGTCGGGCCGCACCGCCGCCTGGAGGACGCGTTCCTCACCCTGATCTCCGGAGGCTCCGCATGAGTGCCGCAGTCGATGTCACAGAAGCTGTCGATGTCACAGAAGCCGCCGAGGCCCCCGGCTACCGCGCCCGGCGCACCCTGCCGCTGCGCGTCGAGGCGGTACGTCAGCTGCGCAGGCGCCGCACCCTGCTCATGGGCGGGGTGCTGGCGGCCCTGCCGTTCATCCTGATCGCCGCGTTCGCGATCGGCGGCACGCCGTCCTCGCGGGGCGGCGGCGACCGGCTCACCCTGATGGACACCGCGACCGCGTCCGCCGCGAACTTCGCCGCGACCTGCCTGTTCGTGTCCGCGGGGTTCCTGCTCGTCGTCCCGGTGGCGCTGTTCTGCGGAGACACCGTCGCCTCCGAGGCCAGTTGGTCGTCGCTGCGCTATCTGCTCGCGGCGCCCGTGCCACGGGCCAGGCTGCTGTGGAGCAAGCTCGTCGTGGCGCTCGGCTTCAGCCTGGCCGCGATGGTGCTGCTGCCGCTCGTCGCGCTGGCCGCGGGAGCCGCAGCGTACGGCTGGGGGCCACTCGAACTCCCCACCGGCGGGGCGCTCGCGACCTCGGACACCGTGCCGCGGCTGGCGCTCGTCGTCGCGTTCATCTTCGTCTCCCAACTGGTCACCGCCGGGCTGGCGTTCTGGTTGTCGACGAAGACGGACGCCCCGCTGGGCGCGGTCGGCGGGGCGGTCGGGCTGACCATCGTCGGAAATGTGCTGGACGCCGTCACCGCGCTCGGATCCTGGCGCGAATTCCTGCCCGCACATTGGCAGTTCGCCTGGGCGGACGCACTCCAGCCCGATCTGGAATGGGGCGGCATGGCAAAGGGCGCGGCGATCTCGGTGACGTATGCCCTGATCCTGTTCGCTTTCGCCTTCCGGGGGTTCAGTCGTAAGGACATCGTGTCCTGAGCTTGACTTTCCGCGGATTTCCCGGCCTCCGTTGCCGCATCGAGATTCATCCGCAACGTCTTCGTCTGCTCCTCGGCACCGTCTCGCGCGTCACATTCACAAGTGCTGACACGACGACGTTGGGGGCAGGACATGGAACGCCGGACAGGGAAGTACGTACGGACATGGCAAGGGGCACTCGGTGTGCTGCTGGCGGGCGGGGTGCTGCTCACCGGGTGCTCGGCGGGGGCGTCGAACGAGAAGCAGTCCGCCGCCGACCGCCGGGGCGCCCCCGCCCCCGCACCTGCCGCGTCGGGCGGTGCGGCCGACAGCGACGGCGCGAAGGGCGCGGACGGCTCGAAGAAGCAGGACGGGCTGCGGGAGTCCGCGCCACCCGACTATCTGTCCACCTTCGCCCTGGACGTCGACACCGCCTCGTACGGGTACGCGCGCCGCACCCTCGCCGACGGCAACCTGCCGGAGCCGGCCACCGTGCGGCCCGAGGAGTTCGTCAACAGCTTCCGCCAGGGCTACCGGCGCCCGGCCGGCAACGGCTTCACCGTGAACGTCGACGGTGCCCGCGCCGGGACCGGTGCCGGGGCCGATGGCTGGTCGCTGGTACGGGTCGGCCTGGCCACCCGGGCCGCCCCCGCCCGTGACGAACGCCCGCCCGCCGCGCTCACCTTCGTCGTCGACATCTCCGGCTCGATGGCCGAACCGGGCCGCCTCGACCTGGTGAAGAAGTCCCTGGGCATCCTCACCGATGAACTCCGCGACGACGACTCGATCTCCCTGGTCACCTTCAGCGACGAGGCGAAGACACTGCTGCCGATGACCCGGCTGCGGGACCACCGCGGCAAGATCCGCGACCGGGTCGACTCCATGGAACCCACCGACTCCACCAATGTGGAGGCAGGCATCCGCCGCGGGTACGACGAGGCCGTCCACGGCCGCGTCAAGGGCGCCAACAACCGGGTCGTCCTGCTCTCCGACGCCCTCGCCAACACCGGGGAGACCGACGCCGAAGCCATCCTCGAACGCATCGACTCCGCCCGCCGCGAGTACGGCATCACCCTCTTCGGCGTCGGCGTCGGAAGCGACTACGGCGACGCGCTGATGGAACAGCTCACCAACAAGGGCGACGGCCACACCACGTACATCGCCGACGAGACCCAGGCCCGAAAGGTCTTCGTCGACCAGTTGCCCGCACATCTCGAACTGACGGCGCGCGACGCCAAGGCCCAGGTCGCCTTCGACCCGGAGACCGTCGAGCAGTTCAAGCTGATCGGTTACGAGGACCGGAAGGTCGCCGACGAGGACTTCCGCAACGACCGCGTCGACGGCGGCGAGGTCGGCCCCGGCCACACGGTGACGGCGCTCTACGCCGTACACCTCAGGGACGGCGCCTCCGGACATGTGGCGACCGCTACCGTGCGCTGGCTGGACCCCAGGACCCGGGCGCCGCACGAGCAGACGGGGTCGGTCGAGACGAACGCGATCGACGGTCCGCTGTGGGGCGGCGACAACAAGCGGCTCCAAGTGACCGCGGTGGCCGCGTACTTCGCCGAGGTGCTGCGCGGCGGCGAGCTGCCGGGCGCGCCCGCTCTCGGTGAACTCGCCTCACGGGCAGGCACATTGGCATCCGACACCGAGGACGATTCGGTACGGAAGCTGGCGACCGCGATCGGACAGGCCGACCGGCTCAAGGGCGGCAACGGATCCGGGGGCGCACCGGAGGGCGAGATGGACTGACTGAGGGGGAAGAGGGGCCGCACCGCCACACGAAAGCCTGCTGCGCGGCCCGTCCGCCGACGCCATGATGTGCACCATGTCCTCCCTCTTCCTGGCGCTCGCCGTGATCACGACCGGCCTCTACGCGGGCTTCCTGCTGACGTTCCTGATCGCGATCATGCCCGGCATCGCAGCCCTGCCGGACGAGCGGTTCACGGCCGCGATGCGCCGTTTCAACGAGAAGGTGCCCGGACCGGCCTTCCTGGTCCTCTTCGTCGGTGTGATCGCCTTCCCGGCCGCCGCGGTCGTCGGAGCCGACGACGCGGACCAGGCGCTCGCCGCGGCGGCGCTGATCTGCGCGGTCGGCAGCCACCTGATCACGATCGCCGGGAACATCCCGCTGAACAAGGCGCTCGCGGCGTCCGAGGGCGGCGGTGACGACAGCGCGGCCCGCGAGGCGTTCGAGTCCCGCTGGAACAACCTCCACCGGATCCGGACGGCCCTGTCCCTCGCCGCGTTCGCGCTGCTGGCCGTGGCCGCCGGGTAGGACGACGGGCCGGTCCCTCCCCCTGAAGGGGCCGGCCCGCCCGTGCGTCACGCGAGGTGGAAGACCTCGGCCAGCGGGACCATCGCCTCGTCCGCCGCCTCCGGCTGCTCGAAGAAGTCCGCCATGTCCCGCTGCCACCGCTCATTGACGTCGGTCGCGGCCATCGCCTCGCGTGCCGCGTCGAAGTCCGCCGTCTCCAGATAGCCGACGAGCAGCCCGTCCTCCCGCAGGAAGAGCGAGTAGTTGTGCCAGCCGGCCGCGGAGAGCGCGGTGAGCATCTCCGGCCAGACAGCGGCGTGGCGCTCGCGGTACTCGTCGATACGGTCCTTGCGTACGGTCAGCAGAAAACAGACGCGCTGCATGGTGTGGGCCCCTGTGCTTCCTCGGAACTTGCTCAGGACTTGCAGGACTTGCAGGACTTGCTCAGAAGTTGAACTTGTCGATGTTCTTCCTGTCGAAGACGGTCGGCTCGCCGAGGATGACCTCGCCGTCCTTGCCGATCGTGTACTCACCGAGCTTGCCCGCCTTGAACTTCTCGCCCTCCGCGCCGGTGATCTGTCCCGACGCCAGCGCGGCAGCGGCGTACGAACCGAGGTAGCCGAGCTCCTCCGGGTTCCACAGCGAGAACTGCTCGACGGTGCCGTCCTTGACGTACTTGCGCATCTGGTTCGGCGTGCCCAGGCCGTTCAGCACGACCTTGCCCTTGTACGAGGAGTCGCTCAGGTAGCGGGCGGCGGCCGCGATGCCGACGGTGGTGGGCGAGATGATGCCCTTGAGGTCCGGGTACGCCTGCATCAGACCCTGCGTCTGCTGGAACGACTTCTGGTCCGCGTCGTCCCCGTACGCCACCTTCACCAGCTGCATGTTCTTGTACTTGGGCAGCTTCAGTTCGTCCTTCATGAACTCGATCCAGGTGTTCTGGTTCGTGGCGTTCTGGGTGGCGGAGAGGATCGCGATCTTGCCTTTGTAGCCGATCTGCTCACCGAGGTGCTGGACCAGGCTGCGGCCGATCTCCTCGGAGCTCGCCTGGTTGATGAAGAGCTGGCGGCAGTCCTTCGCGGTGTCGGAGTCGTACGCGACGACCTTGATGTCCTTCTTCATGGCCTGCTTCAGCGGGCCGCACACCGCGTTCGGGTCGTTGGCCGCGACCAGGATCGCGTCCTGGCGCTGCTGGATCAGCGTGTTGATGTAGCTGACCTGCGAGGAGGCGCTGGCGTCGGACGGGCCGACCTCCTTGCCCGTACCGCCGTACTCCTTGGTGGCCGCGATGCCCGCGTCATCGACGATCTTCTCGTACGGGTTGTTGATCTGCTTGGGCAGGAAGGCGAGCTTCAGCCCCTTCTTCAGCGGCGCGTCCGGGTCTGCCTTCGCCGTGGTTGCGGCTTTTGCGGGGCCCTTTTCGGTGCTGTCCTTCGTGGTGCCGGAACAGGCGGAGAGGGCGAGAGCGAGCGACACGGCGGTGGCGGCGGTCGCGACGGCGCGGCGCCCGGCGGCATTGCGGAGCATCATGGCGGCGATGTGCCTTTCGACGAGGTACGAGGGGAGGTACGAGGGAGAGAAGGCGGGTCAGGACCGGGCGTTCGCGGCGCGCCGGTGCCGTCGTTCGACGACGGTGGCGATCACCCGAGGTGTGAGGACGGACGCCACGAGCAGCAGACCGGTCACGATCACCTGCACCTCGTTGGCTATGTCATTGAGCGTCAGCAGGTTCTTCAGGACCCCGATCAGCAGCACCCCGGCGACCGCGCCGAAGAGCGTGCCCTTTCCGCCGTCGAAGTCGATGCCGCCGAGCAGCACGGAGGCGATGACGAGCATTTCGAAGCCGAGACCGTTGTCGGCGCGGGCACTGCCGTACCGGAGTGTGAAGACGACACCGGTGAACGAGGCGAACAGCCCGGTCACGACGAACAGCAGCAGCTTGATCCGCTTGACCCGGATGCCCGCGAAGTACGCCGCCTCCTCCTGGGCGCCGATCGCGAACAGCGAACGCCCCAGGCCCGTGGCGTGCAGCACGATCGCGGTGATCACCGCGAGGACGATGAACAGCAGGACGGGGTACGTGAGGAAAGTGCCCGGCACGGTGGTGGTGTCGACGGCCCAGTCCGCGTACTTCTGCGGGAAGTCGGTCACCGCGTCGCTGCCGAGCGCCACCGACGCCAGACCGCGGTAGAGAGCCAGGGTGCCGATGGTGACGGCCAGCGACGGCAGCCCCACCCGGGTGACCAGCCAGCCGTTGAGCAGCCCTCCCGCCACGCCGACCAGCAGCACGACCGGCACGATCGTCTCGAACGCCCAGCCCGCGTCCCACAGCGCACCGGTCAGCGCGCTGCCCAGCCCCAGCATCGAGGCGACCGACAGATCGACCTGCCCGGCGACGACGAGAAGCGTCATCGGCAGGGCGATGATGGCGACTTCGGCGATGTCGTTGAAGGCGAAGGCGAGGTTCTCGCCGGAGCCGAAGCCGTCCGTGGAGCCGAGTCCGATGACGAAGACCGCCACCAGGAGCACCCCGACCGCGGTGTCCCAGCGCAGCGCCATACTTCGCAACGGACTGCCCCCGGCCTTCTTCGTCCCCGCGGCCCCCTGCGCGGCGGGCACCGCCTTCTGCGTCTCAGGCGCCATTCCCATGCCGGGCGCTCCTCTTCCTCAGGGCGGCGGTCATCCGCAGGTTCACGATCCGGTCGACACTGATGGCCAGCAGGAGCAGCGCACCGGTGATGGCGCCCTGCCAGAAGGAGTCGACCTTCAGGACGACCAGGACGCTGCCGATGGTGGTGAGCAGCAGGGCGCCCAGTGCCGCGCCCCAGACCGTCCCCGTACCGCCGGTGATGGCGACACCACCGACGACGACGGCGCTGACGACGGTCAGTTCCCAGCCGTGCGCGTTGTCCGCGACGACCGTGCCGAAACGCGCCAGCCACAGAGCGCCCGCGAAGCCGGCGACGGCCCCGGAGAAGGCGTACGCGGCAAGGATCCGGCGACGGATCGGCACCCCGGCGAGCAGGGCGGCCTCCGGGCTCGAACCGATCGCGTACAGCTCCCGGCCGGAGCGGTAGCTGCGCAGGAAGTACGCGGTCGCGGCGAGCAGGATCAGGGCGATCAGCGGCAGATACGGCATGCCGAGGACGCTGCCGCTGCCGAGCCCCAGGATCTGGTCCGGCACATCGGAGGCGCCGATCTGGTCGCCCTGAGCCCACCAGTAGTCGACGCCCTGAATGATGTAGAGCATGCCCAGCGTCACGACGAGCGCCGGGACCTTGCCGAAGCTGACCAGGGCGCCGGAGACGAGCCCGCAGACCACACCGATGGAAACGCCGAGCAGTATCACGGTGATCACACCGTGGTCCGTCCCCGCGACGAACTTGCCGCAGGCGAAGGCGGAGAGACCGACGACGGAGCCGACCGACAGGTCGATGTTGCGGGTGATGACGACGGCCGACTGGCCGACCGCGAGCAGCACCAGGATCGAGGCGTTGAGCAGCAGATCCTTGATGCCCTGGTCGGACAGGAAACGCGGGTTGGCGATGTACGTGCCGAGGATCAGCAGGACGAGCGCCCCGGCGATGGAGATCTCACGGGCCCGGAAGACCGCGTCCACGAGCGAGGCCGCGCTGCGCGCCGGAGCCTTGGGGCGGGTGTCCGGAGGGCTTTCGACGGTGGTGGTCATGCCGCTGCCCTTTCGCCGAGTCCGGTCGCCGCGGCCATGACCGTCTCCTCGGTGGCGCTCTCGCGCGGGAGCTCGGCGACGAGCCGGCCCTCGCGCATGACGAGCACCCGGTCGGCCATCCCGATCACTTCGGGCAGATCGGAGGAGATCATCAGCACCGCGAGCCCTTTCGCCGCCAACGAGGAGAGCAGTCGGTGCACTTCGGCCTTGGTACCGACATCGATGCCGCGGGTCGGTTCGTCGACGATGAGTACGGACGGTTCGGTCGCGAGCCACTTGGCGAGCACGACCTTCTGCTGGTTGCCGCCGGACAGCACGCCGACGGCGTCGGCCAGCCGGTTGTACTTGAGCTGGAGGCGCACCGCCCAGTCGGCGGCCCTCTCGTGCTCCAGAGCACGGCGGACGAGCCCGCCCCTGCGGACCTCGTCGAGGCCGGTGAGGCCGATGTTGCGTTCGATGGACATCTCCATGACCAGCCCGCGCTGACGGCGGTCCTCGGGTACGAGCGCGAGCCCGGCGGCCATCGCGGCGGTCGGCGACCCCGGCCGCAGCACGGTGCCGTCCACCCGCACCTCTCCGGCGTCCGCACGGTCGACGCCGAAGACCGCCTGGGCGACCTCGGTCCTTCCGGCACCGACGAGCCCGGCGAGTGCGACGATCTCGCCGCGCCGGACCTCGAACGACACATCGCGGAAGACGCCTTCGCGGGTCAGCCTGCCGACCGACAGGGCGACTTCACCGACTTCCGCCTCCTGCTTCGGATAGAGGTCGTCCAGATCGCGGCCGACCATCCGGCGCACCAGATCGTCCTCGGTGAGTCCGGCCAGCGGCTCGGAGGAGATCCAGCGGCCGTTGCGCAACGTCGTGACTCGCCCGCACAGCTCGAAGATCTCGTCGAGCCGGTGCGAGATGAACAGCACGGCCGCACCCTCGGCGCGCAGCGTCCGCACGACGGAGAAGAGCCTGGCCGTCTCGGTGCCGGTGAGCGCGGCCGTCGGCTCGTCCATGATCAGGACCCGGGCGTCGAAGGAGAGCGCCTTGGCGATCTCGACGATCTGCTGGTCGGCGATGGAGAGCCCACGGGCAGGCCGGTCGGGCGCCAGGTCGACGCCGAGCCGGCGCATCAGCCCCGCGGTGGTCTCGTGCACGGCCCGGCGGTCGATCCGGCCGAGAGTGCGCCGGGGCTGGCGGCCCATGAAGATGTTCTCGGCGATCGACAGGTCGGGGAAGAGCGTCGGTTCCTGGTAGATGACCGCGATTCCGGCATCGCGGGCGTCGGCGGGCCCGTGGAAGACGACGGGCCCGCCGTCGAGCAACACCTGCCCGCTGTCCGGGCGATGCACCCCGGCAAGCGCCTTGATGAGGGTGGATTTGCCCGCACCGTTCTCTCCGGCGAGCGCGTGCACCTCGCCGGGGTACAGGGACAGGGACACGTCCTGCAGGGCACGTACGGCACCGAAGGACTTGCTCACATCCTTCAGTGCCAGGACCGGGGCGGGCTCGTTCATGGATGCGCTCCACGCCGTGAAAGGTTTCAATGAGGTAGCTCGGAAGCTAGACGGGGATTGTGGGCACAGTCAATGGGTCGGTGAAGAGAACTTCACGCGAACGAAGAACGAGAACGGCCTGGGTGAGGGGCAAATATGAAACGATTCATGCCGCTGATCGGTGCCGCTGATCGGTGCTGCTCATCGGTACCGATCAGCAGGATTCCGGCGGCTACGACAACGTCCGCTCGATGCCCGCCCGGACGAAGGTACGCGCGAGGCGTCCCCGCCTGATGCGCCAAGGCAGGGAGGCCCGGCGCGGATCGCTTCCGTACCGGCGGCCGCGTATGTCGGCGACGACCTCGGCGGGCGCACCCAGCTCGGCCGGCACCTCCAGCGCCTGCCCCTTGGCGATGAGCCGCCCGTCCTGCAGGGTGACCGACGCCCGCGCGAGGGTCAGCAGTCCGAGGTCCACCCAGATGTCACGGAGCCGGCGGACGGGCTTGGCGCTCGCCGGATACCAGTAGCCCTTGAGGTCGCCCCGGATGAACTCCGCCGGCTCCTGATCGGACACCTCCGCGACGAGCCCGGCGGGCCCCGGGCCGAACAGCGACAACCCGCCCGTACTCAACTCCCGTCGACTGACCGGCGTGACCGGCCGCGCGAACAACCGGCCGTGCGCCCAGGTCACATGATCACGGCCCACCTCCGGGAGCTGCAACCGCTCGACGCAGGAGCAGTGCAGATTCGAGGCCATCGGCACCTCTGCCATCAACACGCGGTGCAGAAGCGTGAGTTGTTGCCTCTGAGGGCCGGTGACCGGCGCCTCCACGAGGGCCGCGAGGTCGAGGTCGCTGCGCCCGGGCCGATAGTCCCCCAACGCCAGGGATCCGTGCGCCCAGACCGTTTCCAGGGGAACGGCCGCGACCGGCGTCGGCGATGAAGCGGTCCAGGAGGAGCCGGGTGGGCTGCGCCTCGTCGGCATTCACGGAACCGACTATCGCCCAGTCGCCCAGTTGCGTGTGGAGGAGCTGTGACGGTCCAGGCCGGGGACGCAACCCTCACGTGCAGAGGCCGGTCTGAGTCTGCACAGTGTCGGTGCAGTGCCAGTGCAGTGCTGGTGTCCCGCGCGCTTTCTGGAACGCCCCTGACACCCCCACCATTTCCTGAACGAAGGAGTCCACGTGGCAACCCGCGCCCTCGGAACCACCGTGGTCCTCGCCATCACCGTGGCGACCGCCGTGATCACCTTCCCCACCGCCCAGGCATCGACGCCCGCCCCGGCCCTCGCCACGGCCCCAACATCCCCCACGGGGGCCGTGCCCGCCCCGACCCCGCGACGCGACGACTTCAACGGGGACGGCTACCCGGACCTGGCGTTCACCGCACCCGGTGCCACCGTCGACGGCAAGGCCAAGGCCGGGTACGTGGGTGTGGTGTACGGCTCCGAGAGCGGTCTGCAGACCTCCACCAAGCAGGTCTTCACCCAGGACTCGCCCGGAATCCCGGACACCGCCGAGGCCGGTGACGCGTTCGGCAGCTCGACGGTCTCCGCCGACCTCGACAAGGACGGGTACAGCGACCTCGTGGTCGGCGCGGGGAGCGAGAAGATCGGCTCGTTCGAATTCGCCGGTTCGCTCACCGTCATCTGGGGCGGCGCGCACGGACTGTCCGGTGGCGCGACCCTCCTGACGGGCAAGGAGCTGTACGACGGGATCGGCGGCAAGACCACCGTCGGCGACTTCAACGGCGACGGCGCGATGGACATCGTCACCTTCGGGATGAGCAACACCCACGTCCTGTCCGGCCCGTTCAAGCGCGACGGCGGCGCGGCCGCTCCCGTCAGGGAGATCCGCGACATGGACGATCTGCGCTACATGGATGTCACCGCGGGCGATCTCAACGGCGACGGCCGCGACGATCTGGCCGGTGTCGTCCACGACGGCGACGAGTACGACGCCCGGCGCATCCTCATCCGTAACGGCAGCGACACCGGCCTCAGCGAGAACTACACCATCGTCAACAGGTCGAACGGCTTCCGCCTCCAGGCCGGCGAAACCATCACGGCCGGCCAGGTCAACGGTGACAAGTACGCCGACCTCGTCGTGGGCCGCCCGGTCGACGGCTACGACAGCGACCTGGACACACCGCTCGCCAAGGGCGGCATGATCACCTACGTCCCGGGCAGCGCCACCGGCCCGCGGGGCGACCGGGCCAAGGTTTTCAACCAGGACAGCGCCGGTGTCCCGGGCGCTGCCGAATCGTCGGACGGATTCGGTGCGTCCGTGTCGATCGGTGACATGAACGGTGACGGCTACGGCGACATCGCCGTCGGCGTCCCCTACGAGGACCTCGGCACGACGAAGAACGCGGGCTCGGTCCTGGTCCTCCCCGGCACCGCATCCGGCCCCACCGGCACCGGCACCGTGGGCTTCAACCAGGACGCGGCGAACGTCCCCGGGGTGGCCGAGACGAACGACGAGTTCGGCGCCGCCGCCAAGCTGGTCGACGCCAACCGCGACGGCCGCACCGAACTGGTCGTCGGCGCCCCCGGCGAGAACACGAACGCGGGCTCCCTGTGGGTCTTCCCGGCCACGGCCTCCGGTGTGACGGCCAAGGGCTCGTTCACGTTCGGCCACGGGACGCTGGGCACGGTGGCGACGGCCGCAAAACTGGGTTCGTCGTTCAACCGCTGAACCGGGCCCCCTGCCGCGCGTCACGACCACGGCCGGGGAACCGATCGCTCCGCTGCGGGCAGCCAAAGGCTGCTGGGTTGCGCGCTGCTGGTGGCGGTGCTCGCTGCCTGCGGGACCGGCGGTGGACGGGACGGCACGAAGGAGCAGGGCAAGAAGCAACAGAAGGCAGCCACGATCGACCTGCAGCAGGCGGGGCAGCGCTCGGAAGCGATCCTCGACGGCACGCTGGCGGCCATTCGTCCGCCGGTGAAATGGGCCTACGGCGCCCCTGCGGAGGCGGCCTGCAGCACCGGTCTCAACGAGCCGACCGGCACCACGACCGTCACCCGCAGCAGGAACATCCTCACCGTGGTCTCGGAGGGCGCGGCAGCCTGTCGGGAGTCGTCCAGCGATACTGGGAGCAGCAGGGCTTCAGGATCGTCAGCGTCAACTCCGACAAGGACATGCCCGGGATCCGGGCCAAAGGCCCCGACGGGTTGACCGTGTCCCTGGAAGTCGGCAGCATCGGCAACGTCTCCCTCAGTGCGGGCCTCAGCTGTGCCGAGAACTCCGCGGTGACCTATCCGGCGGGGACACCCGGCCGGCCCGGGGGACCGAAGGCGCAGGAGTTGAGACCGCGAGAGCAATCGGCATTCTGGTCCTCTGCCGAGCCACTCCAGGAGTAGCAGGGGGACCGTGAGAGCGCGGAGGGGGCGCGGGTGCCGGTGGTGGCATCCGTCGGGTACGTAGGTGAGCTTTCCGCCCCACCTGCGGGCATCCTGCGTGGTGGCCCCGCTGATGCACCGACAAGTCCCCGACAGGAGCCGGGCGGCTCCGCCCGAGCACGTGTACGAGTCGCTGACCGGCTATCGCGTGCACGACCGGCGTCACACCTGTCTGACGACCTGGCTCAACAACGGTGTCCCGCCTGCCCGGGTCGCCGAGTCGGCCGGCAGCAGCGTCTCCGTTCTCCTCGCCACGTACACCCGCTGTATCACCGGCCGGCGCACCGAGCTCCAGCAGCGCATCGAGAGGCCAGGGAGCCCCTCGGGTCTTACGCCGACACTACGCCGCGCTCGCTAGCGTGCCTCTGACCTGCGAAAAAGGCCCTCCCGACGGGAGGGCCTGACGTCGTACGGCTGAAGTGCCCCCGGCAGGACTCGAACCTGCGGCCAAGCGCTTAGAAGGCGCCTGCTCTATCCACTGAGCTACGGGGGCCGGGTGGTGGCCTCGGCGGCCTGGAGCCCTGGGGCCGGGCCGGTCGGTGACCTGCCGGGACAAGGATAGGGCTCCAATCGCCTCGTCCCGGTTGCTTCACCTGCGTGGCACGATGTGGAGGTTCGGTGAAGCGAACCGATAATCGCAGGTGGGTGGGATTCATGCACCGCTTTTGACGCCTCGCGCCCCGGGTGTTGTGCACTCGTTATGCCTGCGCCCCACTCGTCCCCTCTGTCCCGACTCCGTCCCGAGGAGAGAACCGGCGCGCAGAGGTGGCTATACGCTTCAAAAAGGCGCCAAAATTGGGCATTCTTCGCATGTGGTGACCTTGGACGTACGGCCTCAGCTCATCGACGCACTTTCCGCCCTGCGCGACCGTGTCGCTGCCGTGCGTCTTCCACTTCCACTGCCGGGGGCCGCACGCGCCCGCCAGACCCGGAGCGAGCTGCTCGCCCAGCTCGACGATTACCTGCTTCCCCGACTCAGGGATCCTGAAGCGCCCCTGCTCGCGGTCATCGGCGGGTCCACCGGGGCCGGGAAGTCGACGCTGGTCAATTCGCTGGTGGGGCGGCTGGTCAGCGAGGCCGGGGTGCTGCGGCCGACCACGCGGACGCCCGTGCTCGTCTGCCATCCGGATGATCATCACTGGTTCGCGGGGGTCCGCGTACTGCCGCAGCTGACCAGGGTCTGGCTGCCGCCGGAGGAGAACGGGGATCCCGGTCAGTGCGACGGGCTCGACGGGAGAGAGGAGGACGGGACCATGCTCCGCGTCGAGACCGCCACCGGGCTGCCGCGCGGGCTCGCGCTGCTCGACGCGCCCGATTTCGACTCGCTCGTGGTACGGAACCGGGTCCTGGCCGCCGAGCTGATCTGCGCCGCGGATGTGTGGGTGATGGTGACCACGGCTTCCCGGTACGCGGACGCCGTGCCGTGGCATCTGCTGCGTACCGCCAAGGAGTACGACGCCTCGCTCGTCACCGTCCTCGACCGGGTGCCGCACCAGGTGATCGCCGAGGTGTCCCGGCAGTACGGGGCGCTGCTCACCAAGGCGGGCCTCGGTGAGGTGCCGCGCTTCACCATTCCCGAGCTGCCCGAATCGGCCGGCGGCGGCAGCGGGCTGCTGCCCACCACCGCGGTCGCCCCGTTGCGGGCCTGGCTCAGCCACCGCGCCCAGGACCCGGCGGCCCGTCAGCAGGCGGTAGGGCGTACGGCGGCCGGGGTCATCGACTCGCTGGACGTACGGATGCCCGCGCTGGCCGGGGCGGTCGCGGCGCAGTACGCGGCGGCCGTGCGGCTGACCGGTGTGGTCGAGGACGCGTACCGCACCGAAGGCGCCCGGGTCCGGCGGCGGCTGCGCAACGGCGGTGTGCTTGCCGGGGATGCCCGCACCCGGTGGCGCGGATACCCGATGTACAGCACCTCCGAGGAACTTCTCGAAGCGCTGGTGGAGAGTCTTGCCGCGCTGCTGCAGTGCGCCGTGGCCGCCGCCGACGAACAGATCCGCACGACCTGGCAGCGCGAGCCCGCGGCCGGGGTGTTCGGCTTCGAGGGTGTCGGCCGGGAGGCCGGGGGATGGGGGCCCGCCGAGGACATCCGGGGCCGGATCGCCATGGCCGTACGGCGGTGGTGGCGGGTGCTGGAGGAGCTGGCCGAGGAAGAGGTGCGCCGGCTCGAACGCAACGCCGCACCCGATGCCGAGACGGTGGCGGCGTTGCTGGCCGCCGCGCTGCTCGGCGGTCGCCGTACCCGCGCCGCCGGGGAACAACTCGCCGAACGGATCGGCGCCCAAGGTGCGCTGCGGCTGCGCGACAGGGGCGGCGCACTGCTCACCGACTGTCTCGACCGGGTGCTGGACGGCGAGCGCGACCGGCGGCTCGCACCGCTCGACGCACTCGATGTGGCCCCGGAGCCGCAGGCCGAACTGATCGCCGCGCTGTCCGTACTGCAGAAGGAGAGGTGGCAGCGATGACTGCCGTCGTTGACGAGGGGCCCGGCCGGGGCGAGATTCCCGCTTCTCACGAGGACCGGAACCAGGAGCACCGGAGCCGGCGCCGGTCACCCGACGGCGGGCGCGCAGCTGTGCCGGAGGCGGGCGGGGACTGGAACGACGGGCTCATCGCCCGGCGCGCGGCTGCCAAGGCGGCAGATTCCGAGCGCGGGAACGCCCGGGACGATGACGTACGGCTGCCCCAGGTCGAGGCGTACGTACCGTCCGGCGGTCCGCTCCGGCCCCGGCTCGACGCGCTGCGCGAACTCGTCGGGCTGTCCAGGGCCAGGCTCGACCGGGCCACCCTCGCCGAGGCGGGGCGCGTGCTCGACGAAGCGGCAGCCCGCCAGCGGCTCTCCTCCCGGCACACCGTCGTGGCCATCGCCGGAGCGACCGGCAGCGGCAAATCGACCCTCTTCAACTCCCTCGCGGGCGTCCCGATCTCCGACACGGGGCTGCGCAGGCCGACCACGGCCGCCCCCATCGCATGCTCCTGGACCGACGGGGCCGCCGGGCTGCTGGACCGGCTCGCCATTCCGGGACGGCTCAGGCGCAGGCCGCAGCAGGGCGTTACGGACGCCGACGAGGCGCTCCAGGGGCTCGTCCTCGTCGACCTGCCCGACCACGACTCGGCGGCGACCGGGCACCGCGAACAGGTCGACCGGGTGCTTGCGCTGGTCGATGCGGTGATCTGGGTCGTCGACCCGGAGAAGTACGCGGACGCGGCCCTGCACGAGCGCTACCTGCGGCCGCTCGCCGGGCACGCCGAAGTCACCTTCGTCGTCCTCAACCAGATCGACCGGCTGCCCGGCGACGCTGCCGACCAGGTCCTCGACGATCTGCGCCGGCTGCTCGACGAGGACGGCATGGCGCTCGGCGAACACGGCGAACCGGGCGCCACCGTCATGTCCCTGTCCGCACTCACCGGTGAAGGCGTGGGCGAACTGCGCGAGATGCTCGGCCGGTTCGTCCAGGAGCGCACGGCAGCGGCGCGCCGGCTGTCCGCGGATGTGGACGCCGCCGCGGCCAGGCTCCGTCCGGTGTACGTCGCCGAGGGGCGGCCGGGTCTCGGCGAAGGGGCCCGCGAGGAGTTCGCCGACCGGCTCGCGGAAGCCGTCGGAGCGGCCGCGGCGGGACAGGCGGCCGAGCGCGAGTGGCGAAGGAACGCCGGACGGGCGTGCGGCACACCATGGCTGCGGCTGTGGCGCTGGTACGAGTCCACCCGGCGGCCGGGAAGCCTGGAGTGCCCGGCGCAGCCCGCACCCCCCGAGGAGCAGCTCACCGCCCGGCAACGCGTCGAGCAGGCGGTACGGACGGTGGCGGACGAGGCCGCCGACGGGCTGCCCGGCCCTTGGGCACAGGCGGTCCGCGAGGCCGCGGTGAACGGTGCGGAAGGGCTGCCGGAGGCGCTCGACGAGCTGGCGCAACGGTCCGGCGCTGCGGACGGGCGGGGGCGGACGGTGAGCTGTTCCCCGGGCGACGCGGGGGGCGCCGCGCACGGTGCGGTCGGTCCTGGCGGTTCGACGGTCGTGGCGACGGGGGTGGCCGGGGCCTCCGGTGTGGCGCACAGCGGTCGCGTGGGCGGGAAGCCGCCGCGGCCCAGGTGGTGGCCCGCCGCCGTGCTGGCACAGGCGTCGATGACATTGCTCCAGATCTTCGGCGGCCTCTGGCTGGTCGGCCAGATCGTCGGCGTACTCGAACCGGGATTCCTCACGCCCGCCCTGGTGATGCTGGCCGGGGTCATCGGCGGCCCGCTGGTGGAGTGGTCGTGCGCGGCCGCGGCACGGGGGCCCGCGCGACGTTACGGGCAGGAGGCCGAGCGGCAGTTGCGTGAGGCGGCGGCGGCCTGTGGCCGGGCGCGGGTGCTCGATCCGGTGGCGGCGGAGCTCGTGCGGTACCGCGAGGTGCGGGAGCGGTACGTGGCGGTGACGGAGTTTTCCACAACTACTCGGTAGTCCACAGGCATCAGCAGGAATTCCGCCTCTCCTTCAACCTGGGATCAGTGACCGCGCGGGTGCGGTGACTGGAGCCGAAGGCCGAAGGGGAGGCGGAGTCATGAATGACACCTTGGTGACACTGGTGGGCAACGCGGCGACGGGCGTGGAGTTCCGGGAGACCGTGACCGGCGGAATGGCGCGATTCCGGTTCGCGGTGACGCCGCGCCGTTGGGACCGCGAGAAACAGTCCTGGACGGACGGGCACACCAGCTTCTACACCGTGTGGGCCTGGCGGACTCTGGCGTCGAATCTGTCCGGTTCCGTCTCCGTCGGAGAACCACTCGTCGTGCACGGCAGGTTGAAGGTGCGCGAGGAGGAACGGGAGGGCCTGCGCAGGACATTCGTGGACATCGAGGCGATCGCGGTGGGACACGACCTGACCCGGGGGACGGCCGCGTTCCGGCGGGTGATGAGGGGTGAGCCGGGTCTGATGGCGCGCGCGGGGAGCGTGGACAGGGTGGGTGACCTGGTCGGTGGGCCGGGACGGTCGGGTGAATCGGAGGGGGCGCGTGGGCCGGGTGGTTCGTACGACGTGTCACCGGCCGAGCGAGACGAGCGGGCCGAGCGGGGTGGACGGGAGGAAGGGGGCGAACGGAGCGAACTGGCCGAACAGAGCGAACGGGGCGGACGGCAGCGGGGCAAGCGGTCGACGGGGCGTCAGAAAGGCGACCAGGAGCTTGCGTCGGTGCCGTGACCGGACCTGACCTGACCTGACCGGACCGGGGCGGATCGGGGCGGACCGAGGCGTGCGGAGACGTGTGCGTGATACCGGCGATAACGATTCTGAGTCGGAATGGTTGTACGACGGTATGACGGGGGAATGTTCATCGCTTCGTCCTTAGGATTCCCCAGTACTCACGGGGCACTTGAGTCGACTGGCGGGACAATCCCCACACGCGCATCAGGCGCGGAGGGTCTCGCCCGGAGGGGAATTCTGTGTTTTCTGCTTCTTCAGCGACCGTTTCGTCATCCACGGAGACGACCAATTCTCCACGGCGGCGGGGCATAGCCCGGCTGGCCGCCTCGGTGATGGCATCCGGTCTGGTCATGGCAGGCGCCCTCGTCGGCGCGGGCAGTGCGGTCGCCGACGAGGCGCCGCAGCATCAAGGTGGCGCGGCCGCGGTCCTGGACGGGTTGAAGACCTACGACCGCGCCGTGCTCCACGCGGACGGCCGGAATCAGGAGCTGCCCGCCGGGCTCTTCGAGATGACCGTCGACGGCGGCGGCAAGCTCAAGACGTACTGCATCGACATTCACAACCCCACCCAGGACCAGGCGAAGTACCTGGAGACCCCCTGGAACCAGACCTCGCTCGGCAGCAACAAGAACGCGGGCAAGATCCGCTGGATCCTGGAGCACTCCTACCCGCAGGTCGACGACCTCGCAGCGCTCGCCAAGCAGGCCGGCACCGGGCCGCTCACCGAGAAGACCGCGGCGGCGGGCACCCAGGTGGCCATCTGGCGCTACTCGGACAACGCCGATGTCGACGCAACCGACGGCCAGGCCGAGAAGCTCGCCGACTGGCTGGAGCACAACGCCGTCGACCAGGCCGAGCCCAAGGCGTCCCTCGCCCTGGACCCGGCCGCGGTCTCCGGCAAGTCCGGTGAGCGGCTCGGACCGGTCACCGTCCGTACCAACGCGGGCCAGGTCTCCGTGACCCCGCCCGCCGACGCCGCCAGCGGTGTCAAGGTCACCGACAAGAGCGGCAAGCCCGTGACCACCGCGGCCAACGGTGCCGAGCTCTACTTCGACGTACCGACGGGTACCGCCGACGGTTCCGCCTCGCTGACCGTCCAGGCCACCACGTCGGTGCCGGTCGGCCGGGCCTTCGCCGGGGTGACCAAGAGCCAGACCATGATCCTGGCCGGCTCCAGCGAGTCCACGGTCTCCGCGGCCGCCACCGCGACCTGGGCCAAGCAGGGTGCGATCCCGGCGGTCTCGGCCAAGAAGAACTGCGCCAAGGGCGGCGTGGATGTCACCGCGAGCAACAAGGGCGACGAGGCGTTCACCTTCGAGCTGGCCGGAGTGAAGCACACCATCGAGGCGGGCAAGTCCGAGACGGTGACCGTCCCGGTCGCCGAGGACCAGGCGTACGACTTCACGATCACCGGACCCGGTGGCTTCACGAAGACGTTCAAGGGCGTCCTGGACTGCAAGACCAGCGGCAGCGGCAACGGCGGCCTCGACACCCAGACCCAGGACCAGCCCGCCCCGGCCACGGCCGGCGGCAGCTCGACCGGGGGCGACCTCGCCGAGACCGGTGGCTCCAGCGCCACCCCGGTCATCGCGGGCGTCGCGATCGCCCTCGTCGTCGTCGGCGGCGGCGCGGTCTTCTTCCTCCGCAAGCGCAAGACGCAGTCCTCCGCCCAGTGATCACACAGTAATCACGGCAGTAGTCACGGAGTGACGAACGGCAGGCAATCTGTCACGTTTGCCTGATGACGGCCCCGGTACGCGGATGCGTGCCGGGGCCGTCGCATGCCGGAAGACGGGGGGCGGTGTGTGCCGGGAGACAGGACGGGGTGTACCGCGGACCGGACTGGTTTCCGTCCCGGGATGGACGTCAGGCAAGATGGGGTGTATCTGCCCACACATCGATTGCCGGACGGTTTCTCTTGGCTGAGTACATCTACACGATGCGCAAGACGCGCAAGGCGCACGGCGACAAGGTGATCCTTGACGACGTCACGCTGAGCTTCCTGCCCGGGGCGAAGATCGGTGTGGTGGGCCCCAACGGCGCCGGTAAGTCCACGGTGCTGAAGATCATGGCGGGCCTGGAGCAGCCGTCCAACGGTGACGCGTTCCTGTCGCCCGGTTTCAGCGTCGGCATCCTCATGCAGGAGCCGCACCTCGACGAGGCGAAGACGGTTCTGGAGAACGTCCAGGACGGCGCCGCCGAGATCATGGGCAAGCTCAAGCGCTTCAACGAGGTCGCCGAGCTCATGGCGACCGACTACTCCGACGCGCTCATGGACGAGATGGGCAAGCTTCAGGAGGACCTGGACCACGCCAACGCGTGGGACCTGGACGCCCAGCTGGAGCAGGCCATGGACGCCCTGGGCTGCCCGCCCGGCGACTGGCCGGTCGTCAACCTCTCCGGTGGCGAGAAGCGCCGCGTCGCGCTCTGCAAGCTGCTGATCGAGGCCCCCGACCTGCTGCTCCTCGACGAGCCCACCAACCACCTCGACGCCGAGTCGGTGAACTGGCTGGAGCAGCACCTCTCGAAGTACGCGGGCTGCGTCATCGCCGTCACGCACGACCGGTACTTCCTGAACAACGTCGCCGAGTGGATCCTCGAACTCGACCGCGGCCGCGCCATCGCCTACGAGGGCAACTACTCCACGTACCTGGAGAAGAAGCAGGCCCGCCTCAAGGTCGAGGGCCGCAAGGACGAGAAGCGCGCCAAGCGGCTCAAGGAAGAGCTGGAGTGGGTCCGCTCCAACGCCAAGGGCCGGCAGACCAAGTCCAAGGCGCGTCTCGCCCGTTACGAGGAGATGGCGGCCGAGGCGGACAAGATGCGGAAGCTGGACTTCGAGGAGATCCAGATTCCGCCGGGCCCGCGGCTCGGTTCCGTCGTCGTCGAGGTCGAGAACCTCTCGAAGGCCTTCGGCGACAAGGTCCTCATCGACGACCTGTCGTTCACGCTGCCGCGCAACGGCATCGTCGGCATCATCGGTCCGAACGGCGCGGGCAAGACCACGCTGTTCAAGATGATCCAGGGCCTGGAGACCCCGGACACCGGCTCCATCAAGACCGGTGACACGGTCAAGATCTCCTACGTCGACCAGTCCCGCGCCAACATCGACCCGAAGAAGACCCTCTGGGCCGTAGTCTCGGACGAGCTGGACTACATCAACGTCGGCCAGGTCGAGATGCCCTCCCGGGCATATGTCTCCGCGTTCGGCTTCAAGGGCCCGGACCAGCAGAAGCCGGCCGGCGTCCTGTCCGGTGGTGAGCGCAACCGCCTCAACCTGGCGCTGACGCTCAAGGAGGGCGGCAACCTGCTGCTCCTCGACGAGCCCACCAACGACCTCGACGTCGAGACCCTGTCCTCGCTGGAGAACGCCCTGCTGGAGTTCCCGGGCGCCGCTGTGGTCATCTCCCACGACCGCTGGTTCCTGGACCGCGTCGCCACGCACATCCTGGCGTACGAGGGCGACTCCAAGTGGTACTGGTTCGAGGGCAACTTCGAGTCGTACGAGAAGAACAAGGTCGAGCGTCTCGGCGCGGACGCGGCCCGCCCGCACCGTGCCACGTACAAGAAGCTCACGCGAGGCTGATCGACTTGGCACGTCACATCTACAACTGCCCGCTGCGCTGGTCGGACATGGATGCCTTCGGCCACGTGAACAACGTGGTCTTCCTCCGCTACCTGGAGGAGGCGCGCATCGACTTCATGTTCCGGCTGGCGCCGGGGGACGGTTCGCCGTCCTTCTCGGGCGGGTCCGTCGTGGCCCGGCACGAGATCGACTACGTACGGCCGCTGGTCCACCGGCACGAGCCGGTGACCGTCGAGTCGTGGGTCACGAAGATCGGCGCCGCGTCGCTGACGATCGCGTACGAGATCAAGGACCCGGACCAGGTGTACGTGCGGGCCTCGACGGTCGTCGTGCCGTACGACCTGGCCGAGGAGCGGCCTCGGCGGATCTCCGCCGAGGAGAAGCTCTTCCTCCAGCAGTACCTGGCCGAGGAGCCTGCCGCAGCATGACGGTGCCCGTGCGGTCGCTGGAGTTCGCCGACGCGAGGGAGGCCGCGGATCTCGCGGCCTTCCTCGGCCGGCTGCTCCACTACGACCGGGCAGCCGCGGTGCGGATGCAGGCGGGCGGCAGTGCGCTGGCCGTGTTCGGCAGGCCGCCGTCGTTCGAGGTCCTGGCGATCCGGGCGGCGCGGCTGGCCGGCCCGCACGACTTCGACGTCACGGTGTCCGCCGGTGAACTCCTCGAATCCCTCGACGTCGAGGGCACGGCAGCCGGTTCGGGCGCCCTGCCCGCACCCGTCACCGGGCCGCCGTGGACGGGTGTCCTCCCGCCCCGCGGCGGCTGGCACGAACTGCCGGGCCTGCCCGACCCGGTCTCCCTGCGCACAGCAGTCACCGCCGGGGTTGCGGAGTTCCGCTCCCGCGACGAGGCCCTGCCCGAGGACCGCCGCACCCGGGCGGAGCGGGACCTGATCGGCCGCGAGATCTGGTCGCGCCCGGTCGGCTCCACCGAACTTCCGCTGCGGGCCGTCCACGCCGCCCAGTCCCTCGGCTTCCTCCGCCCGGCGCCGGACTTCCCGGTCGCCCTGCTCGCGGCCGGGTCCTGGCTGCGGCTGCGTACCCCCTTCGGCTCGATCGCCCTGCGCGGCCCGGGCAGCGGGCTCGGCGCGCTCGCGGTGACCGTGGGCGCGGGCTGAGCAACGGTCGCGGGCCGGTGAGGACGACCACGCCGAGCGCCGGGAGCGTCAGCGACCACGGGTCGGCCCGCAGCGGAGCGGTGCCGAGTGCGCCGGAGCCGGGCCCGGCGGAGAGCGCGAGGCTCACCAGGTCGACGCCCGGCGCCGGCAGGGCGGTCGTCGCCCATCCCACGAGCAGCCCGCCGACGGCGGCCAGCAGCGCCTGCGGCATCGCTTCGAGGCCGAGGAGCCGTCCGCCCTGCCGGGAGGTGAGGCCCATGGTCCGCAGCCGGGCCAGCAGGGCGGTGCGTTCCGGTGCGGTCTGCAGCAGCGACAGCAGGACGGCGAGCAGGGCGTAGCCCGCGCCGGCCGCGATCGCCGCCGTGTAGATCCCCTCGGCGCCCCGCTGCATGGGGGTGTCGACGAACGCAGGGCGTACGTCCTGTTGGAAACCGCTTGTGTGTACAACTTGATGGGATCGTGACCGTTAATCGGAGGCGGAGGAACGCATTTCGCACCTGCGGCGGGAACTCAGCCCTCGGTGTTCACCATCGAGGCGGCGGCATAGGTGAGGTAGTCCCACAGCTGCCGCTCGTGCTCCGGCGTCAGGCCGAGCTCGTCGAGGGCGACCCGCATATGGCTCAGCCACGCATCGTGCGCCGCCCGGTCCACCCGGAACGGAACGTGCCGCATCCGCAGCCGGGGATGTCCACGCTGCTCACTGTAGGTCCGGGGCCCACCCCAGTACTGCATCAGGAACAGCCTGAAGCGCTCCTCGGCCGGACCCAGATCCTCCTCCGGATACATCGGCCGGAGCAGCGGGTCCTCGGCGACCCCCTGGTAGAAACGGTGCACCAGGCGCCGGAAGGTCTCCTCGCCGCCGACCTGCTCGTAGAAGGTCTGCTCCTGCAGCGTGTCGCGCGGAATCTCTGTCACCCGTCCATCGTCGCAGACGCACCGGCCGAGGACCGGGGTCCTAGGACTCCGGTCCTCGGAGCCCGGCCCGGTTCCTGGCCCCGGGGCCCCCGGCGCAGGAAGGTGGAGGTATGGACGACGCGTACCCGGATCGGTTCGCCGCGGCCGCCGCCGAGGAGCGGTGGGCGATGGTGCGCGGGATCGTGGCCGGTGGGGCGCTGGGTGACCCGCAATGGCTGGCCGCGTTCGAGGAGGTGCCCCGGCATCTGTTCGTGCCGTACTACTTCGTGGGCGGTGGATTCGACCGCCTGTGGTGCGAGGACCCCGACCCGGACAGGCGGGCCCAGTGGCTGCACGGGGTGTACGCGGACGGGGCGCTGGCCACCCGGATCCGGGACGGCGAGCTGATCTCGTCGAGCAGCCAGCCGTCGCTGATGGCCCGGATGCTCGAAGAGCTGGACGTACGGGAAGGGCAGCGGGTTCTGGAGATCGGCGCGGGCAGCGGCTACAACGCGGCGCTGCTCGCGCACCGGCTCGGTGACGACGCCGTGACTACCGTCGACCTCGACCCGGAGATCACCGAGTCGGCCCGCCGGCATCTGGCGGCGGCCGGATACCGCCCGGCGGTGATCACCGGGGACGGGACACGGGGCTGGCCCCCGCGCGGCCCGTACGACCGGATCATCGCGACCTGCACCCTGCCGTGCGTACCGCAGGCATGGCTGGCCCAGTGCGCGCCGGGCGCACGGATACTGGCGCCGTTCGCCACCGGACTGATCGCGCTGCGGGTACGGGAAGGGGTGCACGGGAAGTACGCCGAGGGCCGGTTTCTGCACACGCCCGCGTACTTCGTACCGCTGCGCGGCACCCCGCCGCCGCCCGCGCGGCGACCGCACACCGGCGCACTGCCGAGGCGCGTCAGCGAGAACGAGCTCTTCCGGTTCCTGCTGACGCTGACCGAGGCCACCCTCGACCCGCGCGAGGCCCTCTCCCTCTGGCAGCGCGAGCGGCGCCCCGAGCGGGAGAGGTTCGGCATCACGGTCCGGGACGGGCGGCAGTGGGCCTGGCTGGACGACCCCGAGGGGCCGTACGCCTGGCCACTGCCCAACGGGTAGTGCGGGTCAGCCCCGGCGGATCGTGATCGTCGTCCACGCCCCGACATGCACCTGGTCGCCGTCCTGGAGCGGGACGGGGACATAGGGCTGGATCGGGTCCTCGGCGCCGTTGAGCGTGGTGCCGTTGGTGGAGTTCTGGTCGACCACGGCCCAGCTGCCGTCGGGCTGCTGCACCAGCACCGCGTGCTGGTGCGAGACGCCCGGGTCTTCCGGCGGCACGGACAGATCGATGTCGGGGGACTCGCCGGTGCTGTGCCTGCGGCGACCGATGGTGATCTGGTTGCCGGTCAGCGGAAGCTGCTGCTCCGGGGAGTACGCGGGCAGGTTGAGCCCGGTCGCTTCGGGGCCGCTGCGCTGCATCATCGCCAGGAAGTACTCGCGGTCCGGGGCGATGACCGCGGTCCAGCTCGCGGGCGGCTGGTTCTGGGTCTGGTTCGGTCCCGGGAACGGCGGTTGCTGCTGCTGCGGCGGGGCCGGCGGCTGCGGGGCCTGGGCCAGGGACGGCGGCGACAGCATCCAGTCGTCGTCATCGCCGGACTGCGGGGCGGGCGGACCGGGCCGCTCGAACGCGGGTGGCGCCGACTGCTGCTGGAACGGCGGAGGCGGCGGCCCCTGCTGGAACGGCGGCGGCGGGGTCTGCTGCTGGAACGGCGGGGGCGGCGCGGTCTGCTGCTGGAAGGACGGCGGAGGCGGCGGCCCCTGCTGCTGGAACGGCTGTGGCGGCTGCGGCGCCTGGTGCTGGAACGGTTGCGGCGGCTGCGGCGCCTGCTGCTGGAACGGTTGCGGCGCCTGCGGACCCGGCGCCGGGGGCCCGGGCCGGCTTCCCTGGTCGGGGGAGAGCGGCTCGGCCGGGCGGTTCACCTGCGAGGGCCGCGAGCCCTGGTACTCGAACGGATCGCGCTGCTGCTGAGGGCCCGGCGGCTGCTGCGCCTGGAAGCCGGGCGGCAGGTTGAGACCGGGCGGAGGGGCGGGAACGCTGTGGGACGGCGCCAGCGGCGTGTACGACGTCGCGGTGTTCGTGAGGAAGTTCCAGCGGCACTCCTCGCAGAACGGCGCCATCGCCTCACGCGGTGTGCGGCACTGCGGGCAGAGCTCGGCCTGCTGGGTCGCATCGGGGCCGGGGCCCTGCGGGTAGCCGTAACCGGGAGCGGGCGGCGGGGGAGGCGGCGGGGGGACTGCACCCGCAGGCGCGCCCGCCCCGGCCATGCGATGGCCGCAGACCTCGCACCAGTCATCGGAACCCGACTGGTGTCCGTTCGGGCAGGTCGGCATGTCGGCGCTTCCCCCTCTCCTCGTCCGGCCCCGGGGGGCCGTCATTTTCTGTTGCTCTTCGCCACCCGGCGGATCGCTCCGGCCGGGCGGCTCGACTGCGCGGCTGTGTGGTTATTTCTTGACGCGAACGGTCTTGGTCGAGCGTGTTTCGAGTGTCATCGAGTCGGCTTCCGCGACCTTCGCCTTCAGTCGCACAGTACCGGTCGCCGCATCGACGACGTCCACCACCTTCGAAAGCAGTTTCGCAGTGTCCTCGTTCCCGGACGCCGATGCCAGCTGCACCGCACGGCCCAGTTTCGCGGTCGCGCCGTCGAAGTCTCCCGACTTGCGGGCATCGAGCCCCTGCTGGATGACTTGTGCCAGTTCGGCCTGGCCCGTGTAGTGCGCGACCTGCGGGTTGATCGAGGTGGACGCCACCATGTCCTCCGTCCACACCGCCCGTACCAGGCCCTGCGAAAGAGTCTGCGGCGCCCCGCCCGATGGGTCGGGGAGGATCAGCGAGACCCGGGACGCCAGCATCTCCTGCCCGATCCCGGCCTCCGGCACCTGTACGCACACGTGGTAGTCGCGGGACTCGTCGCCCCAGGAACCCGTGGGATAGTCCCCGGCGCGGGGGCCCGCCTCGGTGCGGCGGCCGGTCAGATCGACGACCGTCGGTGCGACCTGCTTCACAAACTTGATCTCGACCCCGACGGGCGTCCAGAGCCGCAGCGCGACATCCGCGACCTCCTTGCCCATCGCGTTCTCCATCATCTGCGTGAAGTCCGCGGCCAGCCCCGCCGGGTCGGCGACGATGTCGGCCGTGCCGAGCAGCGCGGAGGCTATGGCTGTGACCTCTTTCACCTCCCAGTCGGTGCCGACACCCCGGGCGTCACAGGTGAAGCGGCCCACGCAGGATTCGAGCGCGGCCCGCAGATCCTCCGGCGCCTCGTGCTCGTTGCGCCCGTCGGTGAGGAGGATGCCGTGCCGGATCTCCACATCGGCGGCGCCGAGCAGCCGGTCCGTCAGCCGCAGCCAGGTGCCGATCGCCGTACCGCCACCGGCGCTGAGCGCACGCAGGGCCTCCTTCGCCTGGGCCTTGGTCCGCACATCGGCTACCGCGAGCCTCCCGTTGCCCGGGTAGACCTCCTTGGCGACGTGCGTACCGCCGACCACGGCGAACGAGGTGCCGTCGCGCAGGGTGTCGATGGCCGCGGCCGTCGCATCGCGGGCGTTGCGCATCTTCGTCGGCGGATAGTCCATCGAACCGGAGCAGTCGACCATGATCACCACGGCGGCTTTCGGCGCCTGCCCCGGTACGTGCGTGGGCGTGGCAGCCGCACCGGACAGCGGGTTGCCACCGGTGGTGCCGCCTCCGGTCGAGGTGACCGTGACGATCGCGTTGACCTCGCGACCGCCCTCCGGCAGATATTCGTTCTGGTACACCTCGACGGAGAACTGCGGCACGTTCGACTTGGAGAAGTTGGCCATCTGATCGGCTCCTTGGGACTCCAGGTGTCAGATGAAGACAGCTGTGAGGGAAGAACTACGGGTGAAGGCGGGCGAACGCGGGCGAAGGCGGCGGGGGTGGAGTGGGCGGACGGAACCGGAATCAAGCGTTACGGAACGGGACTCATGTGTCGCCGCAGGCCGATCCTGCCCCCTGCGGCGGTACCACGAACGGCAGCAGAGCCACTGTTACGTTGTCGTGGCCCCCACCGTCGAGTGCATGACCCACCAGCACCTGGGCGCCCTGCAACGGCCGAAGCTGTGCATCGGCCGGCACCGCCGCGGCCATCTCGGCCGCCGACTCCGCGTAGTTCCACAGGCCGTCCGTGCACACCACCACGAGACCGGACCGGTCCGGTTTGAAGGACGCGGTGTGCGGCTCCAGTTCGTACGCGTCGGCGCCGAGCCACCCCGTGATGGCGTGGGCGCGCTCGTCCGCGTACGCCTCGGCCTCGTTCATCAGGCCCGCCGCGACCATCTGCGCGGCCCAGGAGTCGTCCTCGGTCAGCCGGGCGGGCGGGTTGGTGCGGTCGTCCGGCACCCAGTAGACGCGGCTGTCGCCGACCCAGCCGACGACCAGCAGACCGCCCGCCATGATCGCGCCGACCAGGGTGCACGCCGGGGCGTTCTGATGGCGGTGCGGGTCGTGCTCCATGGCCTGGCCGGGCTCCTCGGCAAGGGAGTTGACCGACTCGGAGGCCGCGACGATCGCCTCGTGCATCGCCTGCTGCGGATGGGTGCCGCGCGGCAGCGACTCCAGAAGCGCTTCGTTGGCGGCGCTCGCGGCGGCCGCCGACGCCTCGTCGGGGCGGCTCGCCGATGAGACGCCGTCGCAGACGATCGCGACGACGGCAGGCGAACCGTCGGGCAGGGCCGTGGTCGACACCGCGAACGAGTCCTCGTTGCGGTGGTGGCGCAGGCCCCGGTCGCTGACGGCGGCCACCGAACCGAGCTCCTGCTCCATGTGGTCGCGCTCGCGCGGCTGGGCGTGGCCGCAGTTCTCGCAGTAGCCGTCGGTGTCGACATGGCCGGCGCGGCAGGCCACACACAGTTTGGTGCCGGCCGGTGGCGTGGAGGGCAGCTCCGCGGCAGGCGTACGGGGGTCGGGTGCGGGCGCAGACGCCTCGGCGGACGGCGCGGATGCGGGCGCGGCCCCAGGTGCGTGCCCGGATTCGGCCCCAGGCGCGGCCAGCTCGAAGTCGTCCGATCCGTCCGGCACGTCGAACCGGACCCCTGCCGGGCGACCCGCCGGAGTGCGGGCGGCGGGCGCCGCGCCGTTCTCCGCCGGTACGGCCATGGCGATCGTCGGGTGGTCCTGCGGCGGTTCGGGCACGGCCGACAGGTCGTACCCGCACGCACCGCAGAACAGGTCCCCCGGCTCCAGCGGCTCCTCGCAGCCGGGGCACTTCGACAAGGCCGTCTCCTGGGGCTTCTGCGACATTTTCACACCCACGTCCGGGGGCGGAAACGGTTGGCCCGCTCCACCAGTTCGATCCTCTCGTCGCCGGGCTCTGCAAGCCGGGCGAGCATCCGGTACGAACGCTCCAGCCCGAAACGCAGGCCGCGCTCGTCCAACTCACTGCCGAGCAGCGTCCTCGCCCCGGGCGACCCGGCAGGCGCGTGCGGCTGCGGGGCCGAGGACCGGGCCGTGGGACTACCGGAGAGTACCCAGTCGAGCGCCGTCCCCAGCACCTCTGTCGACAACTGCTCCCGGCGCACCGCGTCCAGACCGAAACCGGCCAGCCCCGAGACCTGGGCCGAGGCGGCCATCAGATCGACGATCAGAGGCTCGTCCGGGGCCCGTCCACGCAGCCGGGCGCGCACCGCGGCGACCCGGGCGGCCGTGTAGTGGATCGACGCCTCCGGCACGGACTCCAGTGTCCTGACGGACCCGGCCCGGTCCCCGGCCGCGATCTGCACCCGGGCCAGACCGAAGGCGGCGCTGACGAAGCTCGGGTCGGTCGTCCACACCAGGCGGTAGTACTCGGCGGCGTTGTCCAGCTGGCCCAGGACCTCCGCACAGATCCCCAGCGCCAGCTTGGGCGCCGGCTCACCGGGGAACGCGTCGTACACCGCGTCGAAGGAGAGCGCCGCGTTCTCGTTGTCACCGGTCACCAGCGAGGTGATGCCGCGGTACCAGACGACCCGCCAGTCGTCCGGGAACTGCCCCTCCAGGGCCGTCAGGGTCTGCCCCGCGGCGCCCGGTTCGTTCATCTCCAGGCGGGCGCGCAGCTCACGCAGCCTGGTCTCCAGCGAGGCCGCGGGCACGGCCTGCAGCGCGGAGATCAGTTCGGAGGGTGCGGTGGTCATCAGTCCCGCGAGGAAGCCCGCGTTGGGGTCGCTCGCATCGACCCGGGGCACGGGCAGCGCGAGCGAGGTGGACCGTGCGTCGAACCAGGCCAGCCGGGGGCCGTCCGGGACGAACGGCCCCGACGGCGCACCGGGATCGGCGGCCGGGACACGGGGTGCCGGAATCGCGGCCTGGGCCTGCGCGTACGAGAAGGCCGCGCCGCTCTGGAGCGCCGCCCGGCCCGTCCCGTCGCCCGCCTGCACGTGGGTGGGCGGCGCGGTCAGCGGACCGCCACCGGGCACGGGCGGCGCACCCGCGGGCAGCGCGCCCTGCCCCGGCCCCGCGGGTGGCACAGCGGGAGACGACGCGGCAACGCCGGCCACCGCCCCGTTCCGCCGCCGCCCGAAGCGCCCTGACGACGCCGGAGCGGCAGCCCGTGCCCCCAGCCGCGACACATCGTCCGTCAGCTCGGCGAACAACCCCGTGTCCGTGACCCGCACTTCCGTGCCGAACAGTGTCGACAGCGCCGGCCGCGGCCGCCCCGTCTGCAGCGACACCACCTCGCGCAGCACACCCGTCAGCTGCTCCGCCATCTCCGCCGCCGAGGCGAACCGCCGCGCCGGATCCGGGTCGGTGGCGCGTACCAGCAGCCGGTAGAACGACTCATAGGTCCGGAACACCTCGATGTTGTCCGGGTCCGGCAGCGAGTCCACGAAGACGTTGGTGTAGCCCTGGAAGTCGAAGGTGAGCACCGCGAGCGTCCGCGCGACCGTGTACAGATCGGATGCGACCGAAGGGCCGGCCTCCGCGACCTCCGGCGCCTGATACCCCACCGTGCCGTAGATGGCCGACTCGTCGTCGTCCATTCTTCGCACCGCGCCCATGTCGATCAGCTTCAGCTGGTCCTCGGTCTGGATCGCGTTGTCGACCTTGAAGTCGCAGTACAGCAGGTTGCGGCTGTGCAGATGACCGAGCGCCTCCAGCGCCTCGATGCCGTACGCGCACGCCTGCTCGACCGGCAGCGGATCGCGCTTCCCGGCCGGGGTACGACGCTCGTTCGCGATCTCCTTGAGCGCCTTGCCGCCGACGTACTCCATCACGATGTAGCCGTCGAGCGAGCCGGTGCGCTGGTCGAGATGCTCGACGAAGTTGTAGATCCGGACGATGTTGGAGTGCTCGATCTCGGCGAGGAAGCGGCGCTCCGAGATGGCGGCCGCCATGGCGTCCTGGTCACCGGTGTCGAGCAGGCCCTTGAGGACCACCCAGCGGTCGGAGACCGCACGGTCCACCGCGAGATAGACCCAGCCGAGCCCGCCGTGCGCCAGACAGCCCACGACCTCGTACTGGCCGTGCACGATGTCGCCCCCGTGGAGCTTGGGCATGAAGGAGTAGGGGTGGCCGCACTTGGTGCAGAATCCCTCCGTGCGCCCCGCCCGTTCGCCGCGGGCCCGGCCAACCGGGGCCCCGCAGTCCGAACGCGAACAGAAACGCTTCCGTTCCGGCACCTCCGGGTTCTCCATCACCGCGGTGCGGGGGTCGGGACGCGGCACGTCCGGTACCTGCACCAGGCCCGCGCCCAGCCTGCCCCGGCCGGACGCGCCCGTGGACGAACCGGAGGAACGCACCGACACCGAACGGGACGTGGAGCCATGGGACAGCGAGCGTGAGAGCCGTCCCGAAACGGAACGCCGCGAGGTCGACGAGCGGGACGAGGAACGCGAGGACGCCCGGGACGAGGCCCGCGAACTGCTGTTGCTGCCCCGGCTTCCCCTGCTGCTCGCGCCGCCGCCCGTGATCCCGGTCGGCGGCGAGCTCACCATCCCGTTCGGCGAGACGACCGGAGCCAGACCGCAGGTGTCGCAGTACAGCTCACCGCCGCCCATGTCTTCGTAATTGCCCTCGCACGCGGGGCGCTGGCATTGCGTACTCATGGTCCGTCCCCCTGTTCGCCCCGCCGCCGCAGCGGCCCTTCCACCTTGCACATACCTGTACTCATCGCCGGTCCTCCGGTCCCGAGGTCCGGCGTTGCGACAGCAGTTCGGCCGCCGCCTCCTGGTAGCGCAGTACCGCCTGCGTGGCGACCCGCAGATCGCACGGTGCGCTCCACAGCATCCGGCGCGCCGCGTCGTACCGCTCGATCAGCAGCGGGTCCTCGGCCATCCGGTGCCGGGCGACCTTCGCCTTGTACGCGTCGAGCCTGCCGCGCAGCTCCGCCCGTACGGCCAGCGGGGCCGTGACCGCGGTCAGCGATTCACGGGCCCGCAGCAATTCCTCCTCGGCCTCCCGTTCCAGCGTCTCCAGGAGCGGGGAGAGCCGGTGCCACTGGGCATGCCTGCGGTACTCCGAAGCGGCGGCCAGCCGCTCCTGGAGTGCGGTCGCCGGGCCGCTGACCGCGGGCACCTCGGTGGCGGCGATCTTCGCCAGCACCTCGCCGCGCGCCGACCGGGCCTCGGTCAGGGTGCGGTCCGCGCGGGAGAGGACATCACGCAGATGGACCAGACGCTGCTCGGCGTCCTGCCGGACCGCGAGCACCGCCTCGATCTCGCGGCGTACGTCGTCCAGGGCGCGGGCCGCCCGGTCGTAGCGCGTCGTGTCGGGGCGTCCGCCGCCGGGCGCCGAACTGCCGGGGCCCGACAGCCAGAACGCGAGCGGATCGGAGATCACCTGGACCCGCAGCGTGGTCAGTTCATGGGTGATCGCCTCCAGGTCGTCGCCCGCCGGGTGCTCACCGGGCCGTACGCCGACGGAGTGCGCCAGCGAGCGGGTGCGGTGCAGTTCGGCGGCGAGGAGGTCTATCCGGGCGGGCAGCGCGGACCACACGGAGTCGGAGGCGACGACCATGTCCAGCGAGCGGGCGTACAGGTCGTTCATCCGGGCGACCAGCTCCTCCAGCGTGAACCGCTCGGAGAGCTTGGCCGGGCCCGTGACCGACGGATCGGGGAGGCCGGCCGCATGGGCCACGGTGACGCCCTGGCCGCGCAGCAGTTCGGTGAGGACCACCATGTCGTCCCGGTTGGGGTGGCGCCTGCGGGCCCGCACCGCGCGGGCCTCGGCCAGCGCCCCCGCGTAGGCGTCGAAATACCCCCAGAGCAGCGTGATCGACTGCTCGGTGGAGGCCCAGCGTTCCTTGGTGACACCGGTCAGATCGGCGCCCTCCAGGAGCCGGCGGCCCGCGTGGTCCTGCAGGGCGAGGAGCGAGGTCTCGATCGCCTCGTGCTCCGCGCCCAGCCGGGCCAGCGCACGGTCCGCCTCGTCCCGGTCCATGACCGGGCCGGGGGGCCTCCCCGCGTAGCCGGGGAAGGGGCCCGCGACGCCCATCGATCACCTCTCCGCTCTTCCTGCCGGGACGGGCCCGGCAGGATCAGTGCCACTGCCTCGCCGGTCCGGTCCGCGCGGTTGCGCACACCCGGCCGGCCCGGCGCTAGTTGCTCCGGTACTTGGGGGCCGGCGGCGCCGATATCCCCGGCAGACCGGCCTCCAGCCACTTCCGGTACGACACCATCCAGGGGCTGTCCGCACCACCCCTGCGGTAGTCGACCAGCACCTGGTTGACCCGGGCCACCAGATCGTTCGCACCGCGCTTCGTCGCCACGCCGTAGTACTCGGTGGTGAACGGCTTGTCGCCCTTGAGCTCGACCGCCGGGTCCTGGGCGGCCTGGCCGGCCGCCAGCGCGTTGTCCGTGACCACCGCGTCGACCTCGCCCAGCTGCAGCCGTACCAGGCAGTCCAGCTGGTTGGGGACGGTGAGCCGGTCCTCGTCCGCCTCGGTGCCGTCGTGCTCGTCCTTGAAGACCGAGCCGAACGACTGCTTCTCCAGCGCCTCGTACGCGGTGGAGCCCTCGGCGGTGCAGATCCGCTTGCCGTCCAGGGACTTGTCGAACCCGGTGATCGGCGAGTCCTTCGGCGCGAGGACCTGCTGCCCGGCCTGGAAGTAGGCCGTGGAGAACGAGACCTGGTCCAGCCGGCCGCAGTTGATCGTCATCGTCCGGACGACGACATCGACCTTGTCGTTCTCCAGGGCGGCGATCCGCTGGTTGGTGGGGATGGCCCGGAAGATCACCGCGTCGGGATCGCCCAGGATGTTCTTGGCGATGGCCCGCACCAGATCGATGTCGAAGCCTTCGAGCTTGCCGGTCTCCGGATTGCGGTATCCCCAGCTGAAGCTGTTCTGGTCGACGCCCGCTATCAGCTTTCCGCGCGCTTTGATCTTCGCGATGCCCGGGCCGTCGGCGCTCGACGGCGGCAGGCTCGCCTCCGGGTCCGTGCAGTCGTTGGCCCGGGCCTGCACGGCATGCGCCGTACCAGGCCCCGAAGCGTCCCCGGCGAAGGTGCCGGCGCCGCCGTGGGAGAGCGGCAGCAGGGTGAGCGAGGCCGTCACCGCGCAGGCCACGGCCATGCCCGTCACTCCGCCCCAGCCGCGCAGCCTGCCGCGGGTGGACCTCACGCCCGTGCGCATCCTGGTCATCGCTCCCCCTCTCACCGGTACTCCGAGAGCCTGCGGTTGACCCCGACGATCGCGGCGAGGGCACCCAGAGCGGCGAGCGCGGCGGCCCCGATCGGCAGCCCGCCCAGCGCCCCGCGCCCGTCCTTCGCGGCCCGGGTGAATTCGCCCTGCTCATGGGCGAGCGCCTGCTTCAGCGCCTCGTCCACCCGGTTGAAGGACTCACCCGTCGAGTTCTCCGGCCCGATGATCTGCTTCAGCGCGCCCTCGTAGTCGCCGCTGTCGTCGGTCGTGCGGGCGGTCCGGTGGCGGCCCTGCCACTCGGAGACACCGTTGATGGCGTTCGCCACCGGCCCGCTCCCCTGGGAGTCGTCGGCAAGCTTCCTGGCTTTCCCCAGCTCTTCACCGAGAGCCTTCATGCCCGTGCTGTAGTCGGTCTCGTACTTGTCGTTCTTGCCGTCCGGGGTGAGTACCGCGCCGCGGGCGACAAGAGTGAGGTTCTCATTGGCGCGCGCCTTCAGCGAGTCGATCCGCGCATGGTTGAGAACATCGAGGGACTGCTGCCCGTGCACATCGGCGTCCAGCAGTTCGGACCGCGCCACCGTGTGCCCCACGGCCAGCCACAGCAGCACCACGGTGGATGCGGCGGTCGCGACGAGCAGCCCGTGGTTGAAGACCCTGTTCGTTCTACGGTAGTTGCGCCGCTGCGCCCAGAACAGTGCGGCCAGTGCCACGACACCGAGCCCGAGCGAGAGGAACGGCCAGGCCCTGGCCGAGTCGTTGTCCCGGTCGAGCCGCCCGGTCTCCGCCGCGTACAGCCGCTCGGCGGCCGGCAGCAGCACATTGGTCATCTTCTGGTTCGCGTACCGGAGATAGGCACCGCCCAGCGGCAGGCCCTGCCGGTTGTTGGCACGGGCCCGCTCGATCAGACCCGCGTACCGGGGGAGTTCCTCGTTGAGCGTGGTGATCTCGTGCCCGGAGCTCGTCGACGCATCCGTGTTGGCCGCGGCCTTCACCAGCAGCCGGGATGCCTCCTTGATGTCCTTGTCGTACCGGTCGTGGACATCGCGCGGCTCCTGCGCCCCGGCCAGGAAGCCGCTCGCCGCCGCGGTGTCGGCATCGGCCAGCGAACGGTAGATGTCCGCCGCGTCGGCGCTCAGCGGCTGGCTGCGGCTCACCACGTCGTCGGCTGCGGCGGCCCGGTCGGCGATCTCGAACGCCGTCACGGCCCCGAACGCGACGACCAGCAGGGCCAGTACGGCCCCGATGATCTGGAGCCTGCCCGGTTCGGTCGTCGCCGCGGCGCGCAGCCGTTCCGCCGTCGCGGACCAGGCACCGCGCTGCGGCGGAGCGGGTACGGTCGCGGGCACGGGCGGCTGCGCCCGCGCGTGTTCCGGCGCCGTGCGTACATTCGGCGGGTATGTCACTTGACCTCCCCCTCGGTCACTGACGGTGGCCCGGCCCCCCGGCCGATCGGGGAACTGGTACCCGGCCAGAAGTATGGCCGCAGGGACTGACATCCACACCAGGAACGCCTGGATCCTGCATCGGTCCGCGGATGGCAGTCACACGCATTCGATCAAGGCCTGCGCCGCCGATCAAGACGATCGGCGGACCAATCCCCGAAGCGGACCGATCTCCCCACTCATGAACACGTCCGGGACAGCTGAACGGTTCCCGTACGCAAGGGGCGTAACGCAGCGCAAAACGCCGCGGTACGCCCCTTGCGTCAGCACACCGTCTCAGCTGTACTGCGCACGCAGCCTCTCGTGCACCCCGGCAGCCGCCCCCGTGTGATCCAGGCCGAGCAGCGCCGCCCCCAGAACCGGAGGCTCCGTCACCACCCGGACCACCGCCTTCGGGGCACGTACCGCGAGGAGCTCGGCGATCCTGTCGTCCAGCTGCGGGTGGCGGGCTGCCAGTACGCCGCCGCCCAGCACCACCGGCGCCTCCTCGTCCAGCAGACCCAGCCGGGTCAGTGCGACCGACGCCATCGCGACGACCTCCTCCGCCAGCCGGTCCACCAGCGCACCCGCCACCGGGTCCCCGGCCGCCGCGGTCGCGAAGAGCACCGGAGTCAGCTCGTGCCGGCGCTCGAACTCGACCCGGCCCAGATGCAGCGCCTCGATCAGCGCGTACATCGAGTCCAGCCCGAAGTGCCCGGGCAGCGCACGGGCCAGCTCGGTCGGCTCACCGCGGCCGTCCTCGGCCCGCGAGGCGAACCACATCGCCTCCTCGGCCAGCCCCGAACCGCCGCCCCAGTCACCGGATATCCGGCCTATGGCGGGGAAGCGCGCGGTCCGCCCGTCCGGCACCATGCCGACACAGTTGATCCCCGCACCGCAGACGACGGCCACACCCCGTGGCTCGTCCACCCCCGCACGCAAAATCGCGAAGGTGTCGTTGCGCACCTCGACGGTCGCGCCCCAGCCACGGGCACGCAGCGCCGCCGCCAACTGCTCCTCCTCCACCGGAAGATCGGCGTTGGCGAGACAGGCCGACACATGTGCGACGGAGCCGACCGGTTCGCCGGACAGCTCCAGCGCCCGGCCGACGGCCGCACCGAGAACGTCCATGGCCGCCTCGATCCCCACGACCGGCGGCTGGAAGCCACCGCCGCGGGCCGCCGACAGCACGGTCCCGTCCTCACCGATCAGTGCCACATCGGTCTTGCTGTTCCCCGCATCGATCGCGAGGACCGAAGCGTTCACGCCCACGCCAGGTGCTCCCGGTTGTGCGCAATCAGCTTGTCGGTGAGCGCCTCGGCGTACTCGAACTGACCGATCAACGGGTGTGCGAGCAGCGCCTTGAAGACTGCATTTCTCCCACCCGCCCGCCCGGTGGCCCGGCCTCCGCACAGCGCGGCTTCCAGGGCGAGGTCCTCGTACGCCGTCACATGGGCGATCAGACCGGCGTACAGCGGGTCCAGCTCCGGTACGGCGAGCGGGGTGGCACCCGTCCCGTCGACCCTCGCCTGCACCTCGATCACCGCGTCGTCCGGCAGGAACGGCAGCGTCCCCTTGTTGTACGTGTTGACCACCTGCACCGGGCTGCCGCCCGAGCCGAGCAGCGAGGACGCCAGGTCCACGGCCGCCTCCGAGTAGAAGGCGCCGCCGCGCTTGGCGAGCAGCGCGGGCTTCTCGTCCAGCGCCGGGTCGCCGTACATGGCGAGGAGCTCCTTCTCCATCGCGGCGACCTCGGCCGCGCGGGACGGCTTGGTGCCGAGCTCCCGTACGACCTCGTCGTGCGCGTAGAAGTAACGCAGGTAGTACGAGGGGACGACGCCCAGCCGGTCGGTGATCGCCCGGGGCATGCGGAGATCGTCCGCGATCGTGTCGCCGTGCTCGGCGAGCAGCTTCGGCAGGACGTTCTCGCCCTCGGGGCCGCCGAGGCGCACCCCGAGCTCCCAGGTCAGGTGGTTGAGCCCGACATGGTCGAGGTGGACCTCGGCCGGGGTGACGTCGAGCAGCCGGGCGAACTTCCGCTGGAAGCCGATCGCCACGTTGCACAGTCCGACGGCCTTGTGGCCGGCCTGGAGCAGCGCCCGGGTGACGATGCCGACCGGGTTGGTGAAGTCGATGATCCAGGCATCGGGGTTGGTGCGGCGGACCCGCTCGGCGATGTCCAGGACGACCGGCACGGTGCGCATCGCCTTGGCGAGGCCGCCGGCGCCGGTGGTCTCCTGGCCGACGCAGCCGCACTCCAGCGGCCAGGTCTCGTCCTGGTTGCGGGCGGCCTGGCCGCCGACGCGCAGCTGGAGCAGGACCGCGTCGGCGTCGGCGACGCCCGCGTCGAGGTCCGAGGTGGTGACGATCCGCCCCGGGTGGCCCTGCTTGGCGAAGATCCGCCGGGCGAGGCCGCCGACGAGTTCCAGACGGTCGGCCGCCGGGTCGACGAGCACGAGCTCCTCGATGGGCAGCGTGTCCCGCAGCCGGGCGAAGCCGTCGATCAGTTCAGGTGTGTAGGTGGACCCGCCACCAACTACTGCCAGCTTCATAGGTCAGCCCTTTACTCCGGTCAGTGTGACGCCCTCGACGAACGCCTTCTGGGCGAAGAAGAAGACGAGGATCACGGGGGCCATGACCAGTACGGTCGCGGCCATGGTCAGGTTCCAGTCGGTGTGGTGTGCGCTCTTGAAGGACTCCAGGCCGTAGCTGAGCGTCCAGGCGGCCGGGTTCTCCGAGGCGTAGATCTGCGGGCCGAAGTAGTCGTTCCAGGCGTAGAAGAACTGGAAGAGGGCCACGGCGGCGATGCCCGGCTTGGCCATCGGCACGACGACCTTGAGCAGGGTGCGCAGCTCGCCGCAGCCGTCGACCTTCGCCGCGTCGAGGTACTCGTTCGGGATGGTCAGCAGGAACTGCCGCAGCAGGAAGATGGAGAACGCGTCGCCGAAGGCCATCGGGATGATCAGCGGCCAGAGCGTGCCGGACAGGTCCAGCTGCTTCGCCCAGAACAGGTACATCGGGATGACGACGACCTGCGGCGGCAGCATCATCATCGAGATGACCAGCATCAGCGACAGATGCCGGCCGCGGAAGCGGAACTTGGCGAGCGCGTATGCCACGGGCAGCGAGGAGACGACCGTGAGGACGGTGCCGAGCCCCGCGTACAGCAGGGTGTTCTTCCACCAGGTCAGAAAGCCGTCGGTGTCGAACACCCGCTGGTAGTTGCTCCATTCGAAGGGGTGCGGCCACAGATCGCGGGTCAGCGCCTGCTGGCCGTTCATCAGCGAGGTGAGCACCAGGAAGACGAACGGCAGCACGAAGAAGAGCGCGGCGGCGACCCCGAGCGAGTGCACGGCGATCCAGTTCAGCAGCGACTTGCGGCGCGCCCTGCGTTCGGCCGGGGTGACCGGGCCGGTCGCGGGGTCGGCTTCCTTGACGGCGTCGAGTACCTGCGCCACGTCACTCACCTGCCTGGATCAGCCCGCTGCGGCGCCGCATCAGCAGTGTGGTGAACGCCATGGCGAGTACGAAGAGAACGAGCGCGACCACGCAGGCGGAGCCGTAGTCGAAGCGCTGGAAACCGAGGTTGTAGACGACCTGCGGAAGCGTCAGTGTCGACTTGTCGGGATAGCCCGGTTCGAACTGCTGCCCGGAGCCGCCCATCACACCCGAGGCGACCTTCCCGGCCACGAATGGCTGGGTGTAGTACTGCATCGTCTGGATGATCCCGGTGACCACCGCGAACATGATGATCGGCGAGATGTTCGGCAGGGTGACGAAGCGGAACCGCTGGAACGAGGTCGCCCCGTCCAGCTCCGCCGCCTCGTACTGTTCCTTCGGTACGTCCAGCAGGGCGGCCATGAAGATCACCATCAGGTCGCCCACCCCCCACACCGCGAGCGCGGTCAGGGCCGGCTTGGACCAGGTGGCATCGGTGAACCAGCCGGGCGTGGGGAGCCCCAGCTCGCCGAGGATCGAATTGACCGGCCCGGTACCCGGGTTGAGCAGGAAGACGAAGCCGAGGGTCGCCGCGACCGGCGGGGCCAGGTACGGCAGGTAGAACAGGGTGCGGAAGACCCCGGCCCCCGTCTTGATCCTGGTGATCAGCAACCCGATGCCGAGGCCGAACACCACCCGGCAGGTGACCATGACCACGACCAGCCAGAGCGTGTTGCGCAGCGCCGGCCAGAACAGCGGGTAGTCGTTGAAGACGAAGGACCAGTTCTTCAGCCCGCTGAACTCGGGGGCGGAGAACCCGTCGTAGTCGGTGAAGGAGAAGTAGACGGTGGAGATCAGCGGATAGGCGAAGAAGACGCAGAACCCGATCAGCCACGGCGACATGAAGGCCGCGGTCCGCAGCGCCGACCGGCGGCGCTTCGAACGGAGTGTGTAGGTGGTCATCGCGGTTCTACTTCGCCTGTGCGATCGCCGCGTCGATTTCCTTGGCGGTGTTCTCCAGGCCCGCCTTGACGTCCTTCTTCCTGCCCTTCTCGATGTCGAATCCGAGGTTCTGCAGGGACACCAGGTACGCGCCGCCGTTCACCGAGGGCGGGGTGGTGGTGCTGTTCGGGTTCGCGGCGATGTCCAGGAAGGTCTTGAACCGCGGGTCGTACTTCAGCTTGGGCGACTTCAGCGCCGCCAGGGTGGACGGCACGTTGTGGATGGCGTTGGCGAAGTTCACCACGGCGTCGGTGTCGGTCGTCATGAACTTCACCAGCTCCCAGGCCGCGTTCTGCTTCTTCGAGGTGGCGGCGATCCCGGCGATGGTGCCGGTCAGATAGCCCTTGCCCCAGGTGTCGGCCTGGTCGTCGGCGACGGGCATCGGGGCGACGCCGATCTCGAACTTCGGCTTGGTCTCCTCGGCCATCCCGAGCCGCCACTCGCCGTCCAGCTGCATCGCCACCTGGCCGGTGTGGAACGGGTGCTTGGCACCCCACTCGTCACCGAAAGACGTGCGGTACTTCTCCAGCTTCTCGTAGCCGCCCAGGTCGTCGACCAGCTTCTTCTGGGTCGTGAGCATGGCGGCGAACGACGGGTCCTTGGCGATGTTCGACTTGCCGTCCGCGTCGAAGTACTTCGGGTCCCAGGCGCCGAGGTAGTGCTCGGTCGTCGTCTCGTAGCCGTGGTAGTTCGGCATGAAACCGAGCCGCTCGTACGAGTCGCCCTTGGTCTTCGTCAGCTTCTTGGCGTCCTCGGCCAGCTCCGACCAGGTCCTCGGCGGCCTCGTGATCCCGGCCTTCTCGAAGGCGTCCTTGTTGTAGTAGAGGCCGTACGCGTCACCGAGCAGCGGCACGGTGCAGCGCACCCCGTCGAATTGGGTGTACTCGTTCATCGCCTTCGGGAAGGTCTTGTCCGGGGCGATCCCGTCCTTCTTCAGGAAGGGGTTGAGGTCGATGAACGCCTTCGACGAACAGAACTTGCCGACATTGTTCGTGGTGAACGACGAGACGACGTCCGGGGCGTTCGAACCGCCCGCCCGCAGTGCCTGGTTGACCTTGTCGTCGGTCATGTTGCCGACGACCTTCACATGGATGTTGGGGTGCGCCTTCTGGAAGGCGTCCACCGTCGCCTGGATGCCCGCGACCTCGGTCGGGGCGTTCCAGCCGTGCCAGAACGTGATGGTCGTCTCCTTGGACGGGTCATCACTGGCACCGGAGTTGCTCTGGCCCGTACAGGCCGAGGCGAGCAGAGATATGGCGGCGGTCGCGGCGAACGCGGCGGCCGTCTTCCGGCGGTTTCCGGACATGGCGGTCTCCCGGTGAAGGATGGGGGCGGGGGTACGGAGGGAAGAGGGCGGGCCGAGAAGGATCAGCGGGACGTGTCGAAGACCTCGTCACGGGTGGTGGCGAGGGCGCTCTCCAGCGCGCCGCGCAGTACGGGGCGGTGCTTCACTTCCCCGGCGATCAGCCGGGGCCGGGAGGCCGCCAGTTCGGTGAGCTCGGACGCCACCCGGCAGCGCAGCGGCTCCCCGCCGGCCGCGATCACCTCGCCGGACAGCACGACGACTTCCGGGTCGAGCACGGCGATCATGGAGGCGAGGCCGGTCGCGAGGCCGGTGGCGAAGAGATCGAGGAGCCGGGGGTACGGGCCGTCCTCGCCCGCCTCCGCGGCCTCTGCGGCGCGGGCGAGCAGCCGGGCGGCGACCTCGTGGTGGGTACCGGGGGCGCGGATCAGCTCGTCGTCGATGCCGAGCTTCCGGCCCAGCCGGGACAGCACCTGCGCGCCCGCCAGCTCCTGGAAGCCGCCCGCGTTCACCTTGGTGACCTGACGGACCAGCGGGACGCCGGGCACCGGCAGGAAGCCGACCTCACCGGCACCACCGGTGAAGCCGCGGTGCAGCCGCCCGTTGATGACGAGGGCGGCACCGAGCCCCTCCTCGTTCCACAGCAGGACGAAGTCGTCGTGCCCACGCGCCGCGCCCAGCCGCTGCTCGGCCACCGCGACCAGGTTCACGTCGTTCTCGTACTCCACCGGCATCGGCAGAAACGCGGCCAGCTCCTCCAGCAGGGTGGGAGAGTGCCAGCCCGGCAGGTGCGAGGCGTACCGCAGCCGCCCGGTGCCGGGGTCGAAGGCGCCCGGGGTGCCGATGACGACACGGTGCACATCGGAGCGGGTGAGCCCGGCGTCCTTGACCGCCCCGTCCAGCGCATCCGCCACCTGCCGCACCACGCAGTCGGCGCGCCGCCCCGGGGTGCGCAGCTCGAACTCCCCGACCGTCTCACCGGTCACATCGGCAACGGCGGCGACGATCCGGCGGGCGTTCACATCCAGCCCCGCGACATGGGCGGCCCGCGCGTTCACCGCGTACAGCTGGGCATTGGGCCCCGGCCGCCCGGCCACGGTCCCCGTCGCGACGACCAGCCCGGCCGCCTCCAGCCGCGCCAGCAGCTGCGACGCGGTGGGCTTGGAGAGCCCTGTCAGGTTCCCGATCCTGGTCCGGGAGAGGGGTCCGTGCTCCAGCAGCAGATCGAGGGCGGCCCGGTCGTTCATGGCCCGCAGAACGCGGGGGGTACCCGGTGTGGTTCCGGCCATGAGCACTGCACCTGCCCTCTGTTAGGAAAGTTTCCTATTCGGTGACAGGACGGTATGCGTACGTCACCGGGTCGTCAATGGGCAGTGCCCCGGTGGCTACCAAAGCGTTACCTGGGGCATGTACGGAACGCGGGGGTCCTTGGCGGTGCATTCCCAACCAGGCCATTGACGAATCGAGTTGAGGTCGCGTCGGCTCACTCTTGAGTGAGGGGCGCCCCGCAGGCTCTGCGGGGCGCCCCTCACTCGTACGGCTGAACGCGCGCGGTCGAAGTCACACGGCGGGGACCTACTTCGACAGGTTCGGCGGCGGCGTGATCGGCGTCGTGGCCAGGGACTGCGGCGAGGTGGCCGACGCGTACGCCGAGGGGGCGGCCACGGCGGCCGTCGGGTCGGCCGGCGAGGGTTCGTCCGCCTGGGCCGGGACGCCGCCGACCATGCGGATGCCCGACTCGTCGAAGGACCGCTTGATCCGCCAGCGCAGCTCGCGCTCGACGCCCAGCGCCTTGCCCGGCATCGTCTTCGCGGTCACCCGGACCGTCATCGAGTCCAGGAGCACGGAGTCCAGGCCCAGGATCTCCACCGGGCCCCACAGCCGCTCGTTCCACGGGTCTTCCTTGGCCATCGCCGCGGCGGCCTCGGAGATCACCGTACGGACCTTGTCCAGGTCCTCCGTGGGGCGCACCGTCACATCGACGCCGGCCGTCGACCAGCCCTGGCTGAGGTTGCCGATCCGCTTCACCTCGCCGTTGCGGACGTACCAGATCTCACCGTTGTCGCCGCGCAGCTTGGTGACCCGCAGGCCGACCTCGATGACCTCGCCGGAGGCGACGCCCGCGTCGATGGTGTCGCCGACGCCGTACTGGTCCTCCAGGATCATGAAGACACCGGAGAGGAAGTCGGTGACCAGATTGCGCGCACCGAAGCCGAGGGCCACACCGGCCACACCGGCGGAGGCCAGCAGCGGGGCCAGATTGATCTGGAACGCGCCCAGGATCATCAGGGCGGCCGTACCGAGGATCAGGAACGACGCGACCGAGCGGAGTACGGAACCGATCGCCTCGGAGCGCTGACGGCGACGTTCCGCATTGACCAGCAGCCCGCCCAGCGCGGTGCCCTCCACCGCCTGGGCGCTGCGGTTCATCCGGTCTATGAGCTTGGTGAGAGCACGGCGGATCGCGATGCGCAACACGATCGCGATCGCGGCGATGAGCACGATGCGCAGACCGGTGTTCAGCCAGGTGGACCAGTTCTCCTCCACCCAGCCCGCGGCGTTGCCGGCCTGCTCGGCGGCTTCGTCCAACGAGCCACCGGACCCGGGCGTCGAAGCTGCGGCCAACAGGGCGGACGGGAACACGGTGGAACCTCCAGGTGGGCGACGGCAGACCAACCACACTAACGGGGTATCGGGAGTGTTCCGTTGTCGCGATCGAGGGGAGAGACACGTCTCACGAGGGTCGCAGCGGCGCCGTGTGGCCGATCGCACATCGGGGCACGGCCACTGCGGCAGCGGCCCCGAAGCGCCTGTTCCGGCGTGCGGCGACGGTGCGGGAAGCAGGGAGCGGCGAAAAATCCTCCCGGCCCGTTACCCGTACGTGGTGGCGCTTTGACCAGGCGTGAGTAGAGACTGAGATCGGATCGTCCCGGCGCGAGCCACGCGCCGCCGGCGTACAAGGAGGCATCCACCGTGCCGCATGTCCTGGTTCTCAACGCGTCGTACGAGCCGCTCGGCGTCGTACCGCTCCGCCGCGCGCTCGTCCTCGTGCTCGAAAACAAGGCCATCTGTCTTGAGGAGTCCGGCGCCTTCATGCACAGTGCCACCCAGGCCGTCCCGGCTCCCAGCGTCGTCCGCCTGAAGCGGTTCGTACGGGTTCCGTACCGGGGGCCCGTACCGCTGACCCGCAGGGCCCTCTTCGCCCGGGACGGGGGCCGCTGCATGTACTGCGGCGCCGCCGCGACCAGCGTCGACCATGTCATTCCGCGCAGTCGAGGCGGACAGCATGCCTGGGACAACGTGGTGGCGGCCTGCCGCCGCTGCAACCACGTCAAGGCGGACCGGCACCTGCCGGAGCTCGGCTGGCGGCTGCACCAGCAGCCCGCCCCGCCGACGGGTCTCGCCTGGCGCATCATCGGGACGGGACACCGCGACCCGCGCTGGCTGCCGTACTTGCAACCGTTCGGCGCGGACGACGCGATGGCCCGGATCGACGGCATTTCAGCCTGAGAGATCCGGGCCTTTGTCGTTCCCGGGGCCGGACGGGGCCGGACGGGGGCTTTCGGGGACGACAGACGCGCGACCGGGGCGTTACTCCGTTGCGGCGACGGCGTACGCCTGAACCGACCAGAGCGAGTAGCCGAACTCGGTGCCCCGGGCATCGCCCTGCACCCTGAGGTAGCGGGTGTCTTTCGCGTCCATCCGGACCGACTCGCGCCCGCCCTTGCCCTCCCGCATGGTCGCCGCCGTGCGCCAGCTGCGGCCGTCCGCGGAGACCTGGATGCGGTAGCGGGAGGCGTACGCGTCCTGCCAGTGCAGCACCACCCGGCCGATCCGGGCCGACTGCGGCAGTTCCGCCTGCCACCAGGCGCCGTCCTCGACCGGTGAGGACCAGCGGGTCTCAGGGTCGCCGTCGGAGGCGGCCGTTGCCGGGAAGTCCGGGGTCTCGTCGCCGGACGAGGAGGCGGTGGCGGTACGTACCAGGTCGGGGCCCGCGGTGCGCGGGTACGCCCGGACGGTCAGCGTGCTGCGCTCTTCGCCGAAGCCGATCGGCACCTCGTACTCGCCGGCCGGGGTGCCCGCCGGGACGGTGATCTCGACGGGGACGTCGGTACGGGAACCGCGCGGCACCCTCGTCTGCTTCGGGACGCTCACCTTGATGCCCTTGGGCGCCTTCGCGGTGAGTGCGCCCCTCACCTCGGCGGGGCGCACGGCGGCGAGGCGTGCCTCGACCCGCTGCGGCCCGCCGCCGATCTCGGCGTCCGTCTCGCCGCGTACGAGATCCAGCCGGGCGGCGGGCTCGTCGCCGAACCACGGCACGAGCGCGCGCACCTGCGGAGCCCGGGGCGAGGTGTTCCCGGAGGCGGAGGCGCCGGTTCCCATGCTGTTCCCCATGCTGCTTCCCATCCGGCTTCCCGGGACGATCGGCGGCATCGTGCCCGTGATGACCGACGGCGTCGACGGACCGCCCGTGGGCCAGCTGATCCGGATCGCGTCGGCCCGCAGCCCCCTGGCCGGCGTCTGGGTCCAGCCGGTGGCCGACACCGGGCCGAGGCTGCGCCAGCCCTCACCGGGCACATGGGCCTCCAGCGCCGCACCGGTCACCGCGCCGTCGCCGGGTTCGGTCATCGCCGTCACGGTCTCCACCGGGCGGGAGCGGTTCAGCCGGACCGTATAGCTGTCCGGGGCCTCGGTCACCGTACCGGCCTCGCGGTCCGCGCCCGTCCAGGCATCCGCCTCCCGGCGTACCCGGTCCAGGAACGGGCCGAGGACGCCCTTGCCGACCGTCGCACCGCTCGCCTTCGCGGCCTTGCGCACCGGTTCCAGCGCCAGCGAGGCCCGCCACGCGGCAGCGCCGTCACCACGCGACTGGGCCTGCAGCAGATCGACGGCCAGCTCGCCCGCCCGGCCGTACCGGGACAACTGCTCCGTCCACGGCCGCACTTCGCCGTCCAGGCGCCCGTCGGCCAGGCCCTTCAGCCGCTGCGGGGTCTCCCGCATCACGGTGAACGCCGCCCGCAGCCTGCGCGCCGCATCGGCCTGCGCCGTGGCGTCGGTCGTCGTGCGGGACTGCCAGAACGCGGCCAGCAGCGGCTGCAGATACGCCGACTCGTCACCGCCCAGCACGGACGTCGCGCTGTTCCCGGCCAGCGCGCGCAGCGCGTCCCTGGTGCGGGCGTCGCCGCCCGCCAGATCGTCGATCGCCGCCTGCCAGGACTCCTGCGGCCGGTACCCCTTCGGGTTCCAGGCGAAGTCGGCGGCGGTGAACAGCGGAATGCGGGACGCGGACGGCTGCTCCATCGCATTGGCGAGCAGCGCCGCGGAACCCATCGCCACCGCCGGATCCCGGCCGGTGTACGGGCCGAGGAAGATGCGGTCCTGCGCGTAGTCGTTGACCGGGTAGTTGTCCATCGTGACCAGCGGATGCCGGAACGTGGCGCGGGCACCGGCCAGTTCCCCGCCGGTGATGGTCCTCGGTACGACCCCGACACCGGTCCAGGCGATCTGGACCCGGTCGTCCAGCTCCCTGGCGAGCGCCCTGCGGTAGTCGGTCGACCCGTCCTGGTAGAACTCCGTCGGCATCACCGACAGCGGCTCGGCCCCCGGATGGCGGTCCGCGAGATGCTGCGCCACCTTGCTCGCCACCCGCGCCTGCGCCCTGGCCGCCGCCTCGGGGCCGCTGCCGAAGGTGTCGGCGTCGCTGTCGCAGTGCCACTCGCTGTAGCTGACGTCCTGGAACTGCAGCTGGAAGACCCGCACGCCGAGCGCCCACATCGCGTCGAGCTTCTTCGTCAGCGCCTTCACATCGTTGTCCGACGACATGCACATGGCCTGGCCGGGGGCGACGGCCCAGCCGAGCGTCACATGCTCGGCGCGGGCCCGCTCGGCCAGCGCCCGGAAGTCGGCGCGCCGGTCGGCGGGGTACGGATCGCGCCAACGGGCCTGCCGGTACGGGTCGTCGCCCGCCGCGTACAGATACCTGTTCTGCTTCGTACGCCCCATGAAGCCGATCTGCGCCAGCCGCTCCGCGCGGGTCCACGGCTGCCCGTAGAAGCCCTCGGTCATCCCGCGTACGGCGGTGCCCGGCCAGTCCCTGACGGTGACCCCGGCGACGCTCCTGTCCCGGATCAGCTGACGCAGTGTCTGCACACCGTGGAAGAGGCCGTCCTCGCCGACGCCGTCCACGGCGACGGTCTCCCGGCCCACGACCCGGCCCACCGCGATCCGGTAGCCGCCGGACGGCAGATCGCCGCGGTCGGGGGCGTGCAGCGTGCGCAGGGCGTCCTGGGCGCCGTCGCCGCCGAGCCGGATGACGGGTCCGCGGCCCGGCAGCGCCTCGTGGACGGTCCGCACGCCCGCGTCCCGCAGGATCTGCCGGAGTGCGTCGACGGCGTACGGATCCGCGTGCACGCCGGTCACGAGGGTTACTTCGGCGGAGAGCGGTACGGAGGGCCCGGACGCCCTGATGGACTGGGGTCGCGGCCACACGGCGGGCAGGGTGCCGTCGTCCGTGCGGTCGGGGGTGGTGACGGCGGGGAAGCCGGGTGCCGAAGGGGCCGCGACGGCGGCCGGGGCCCCCGCGGAGAGCAGCCCGCCGAGCACGGCGACCGCGACGGCCGTTGCCTGCTTTCTGCGCCTGAGCCGCATCGCTCTTCTCCCTCGCTCCCACCGGTGGGTTCCGAGCCCACCACCCGCGCGCGAAGGTGTCAATGCGGGTGGTTGTTGTGCCGTAAATGCCCGATGCGGCAGGTGGGGTGAGGGGTGGTCGGCCGCAGACGGGCGACGCCAAGGATGACGCCGAATGGCCGAAAACAGCGGACAACTTACGGAGAACCGGCCTCCGGGGAACGGAATGTGACCCAGGGCACGTTGAACTCGTTGTGATAACGCCTACGTCTGCGGTCGAGCCCGCTGGGTAGGTCTGCTGTGTCCTGTTCCTTCACGGCCGGGAGGCCGCCATGCCCGCTGCCGCGCAGCTTCTGCTCTCCGCTCTCTCCGAACAGGCCCCCGGTCCCGGCCCGCTGCCTGTTGCGGTCCCGGCCGCCACGCCCGGCCCCGGCCCGCTGACGAGCGAGCCGCCGCTCGCCGATGCGATACCTCTCACCAGTGAGCCGCCGCTCGCCGACGCCACGCCACTGACCAGCGAAGCCCCACTCGCCGTCAACGCCCCGCTGACCAGCGAGCCGGCCGCCTCCGGCGGCGCGTGGGGCATGGAGTCCCCAGGAGTCTGAATGGGCTTGTCCCGGCTCGCCGCACTGCACGGCGTCGCCACCTCCTACTCCCCGTCCGCCGACGTCACGGTGTCCGTCCCCGACGACACGGTCATCGCCGTGCTCGCCGCGCTCGGTGTGGACGCCGCCATGCCCGAAGCGGTACGGGAATCGCTCGCCGCCGCCGAGTCCTCGGCCCGGTCCCGGCTGCTCCCGCCGACGCTGGTGGTGTGGACCGGGGAGCCGCTGCCCCGGGCCCTGACCGCCCTGCCGCCCGGCACCACGCTGGACATCGGGCTCGAGGACGCCGGTTCGCCCCCGCCCCCGCGGATGCGCATTCCGGCCGACCGACCGGATCCGGCCGTTTCGGTACGGGGCGCCGCCGACGCGGGCACGGATGCGGACGGGGGGAGCGGAACGGGCGCGGCCACAGGTGCGGGAGGTGGCACCGCGACGGGTGTGCCCCCGGCCCCCGCCTGGTGGGTCGAACCGCCGCTCGGGGTGCACCGGTTGGCCGTACGTGCTCCGGGCGGCCGGAGTGCGACCGGCACGCTCGTCGTCGCCCCGCCCCGGGTGCCGCAGCCGCCCGCACGCAGCCACGGCTTCCTCGTCCAGCTCTACTCCCTGCTCTCCGCCCGCTCCTGGGGCATGGGCGACCTCGGGGACCTCGCCGACCTCGCCGCCTGGTCCGGGCGGACCCTCGGCGCCGGATTCGTCCAGGTGAACCCGCTCCATGCCGCCGTGCTCGGCAACCCCACCGACCCGTCCCCGTACCGCCCGTCGTCGCGGCGCTTCCCCGACCCCGTCCATCTGCACATCGAGTCCATCCCCGAGTACGGGCACGTGCCGGACCGGGGCGCCCTCGACGATCTGCGGCAGGACGCGGCGACGCTCAGCGACACCGTCCTGAACAAGGGCGCCCTGATCGACCGGGACGCCGTCTGGGAACTCAAGCGCCAGGCCCTCGAACTCGTGACGAAGGTGCCCCTCACTCCGGGCCGCCGCGCCGCCTACTGCGACTTCCTGGCCGAGCAGGGACAGGCCCTGGAGGACCACGCCCTGTGGTGCGCCCTCGCCGAGGTGCACGGCTCCGACTGGCACACCTGGCCGGCCGCGCTCCGCGACCCCCGCTCCAAGGAGACCGCCCGCGCCCGCCGCGAACTGCTGGACCGGGTCGACTTCCACTGCCGGCTCGCCTGGCTGACCGACAGCCAGCTCGCCGCCGCCCAGCGCTCCGCCCTGGATGCCGGAATGGCCGTAGGCATCGTCCACGACCTCGCCGTCGGCGTGCACCCCGGCGGCGCCGACGCCTGGGCCCAGCAGGACGCCTTCGCGCACGGCATGTCCGTCGGCGCACCCCCGGACGCCTTCAACGCCCGCGGCCAGGACTGGGGCCTGCCGCCCTGGCGCCCCGACGCCCTCGCCGCGTCCGGCTACGCCCCGTACCGAGGACTGCTGCGCGGACTCCTCGCCCACGCGGGCGCCCTGCGCATCGATCACGTCATGGGCCTGTTCCGGCTCTGGTGGGTGCCCGAGGGGCGCCCGCCCACCGAGGGCACCTACGTCAGCCACGACGCCGAGGCGATGCTCGCCGTCCTCGTCCTGGAGGCGCACCGGGCCGGCGCGGTCGTCATGGGGGAGGACCTCGGCACCGTCGAACCGGGGGTACGCGAGGCGCTGGCCCGGCGCGGCGTGCTCGGCACGTCCGTGCTCTGGTTCGAACGGGACTGGGCGGGCACCGGCCGCCCGCTGCCCCCCGAGGAGTGGCGCGAGGGCTGCCTGGCCACCGTCACCACGCACGATCTGCCGTCCACCGCCGCCCGGCTGACCGGCGACCATGTGACGCTGCGCCACCGCCTCGGCCTGCTCACCCGCGGCCTGGCGGAGGAGTTGACCGAGGACGCGACCGACACCGCCGAGTGGCTCGGGTACCTCGCCCGGCTCGGCCTGCTCCCGGAGGGCGAGGGCGACGAGGAGGGCGCCGTCCGCGCCGTACACCGCTTCCTGCTGCGCACCCCCGCCCGCATGGTCGGAGTCTGGCTGCCCGACACGCTCGGCGACCGCCGCCCGCAGAACCTCCCCGGCACCTGGGACCAGTACCCCAACTGGCGACTGCCCGTGGCCGACGCGGAAGGCCACCCGGTCACCCTGGAGGAGCTGGCCGCCGCACCCCGCCTGCACCGGCTGATGGAGGTCCTCGAACCCCGCGCGGACCGCGCGGAATCCCGCCCGGAGCCGCACCGCGGACCCCACCCGTAATCCGGCCCCGACCCCGTACGGCACCCCCGGGCGCGCGCCCGTCCTGGGCGTTCGCTACGTTTGCACCGTGGACAAGAAGAACGCTATGCGCGCCGGCGCCGTCGCGGCCGGAACGACGCTGATGATGCTGCTCATGTCGTCCCCCGCGCTCGCGCTCACCCGCGACGACGGTGACGACCCCGGTCCGGGCCTGAGCGTGGTGGAGACCATCGGTCTGTACGTCGTGGCTCCCATCGCCCTGTTCGTGGTCATCGCGGGCCTTGTCATGATCCTCGACAAGTCCAAGAAGCAGGCCTAGCACCCACGCTCTTCCCGAGTGCGCCGCAGGTACCCCGTACCGTGCGGCGCACACGCATGTCCGGACCCGGGGGCCCGGACCGGATCCCCGGGTAGGTTGCGGCCATGATCGAGTGGGACGTCAAGAAGCTCCGCATCCTCCGCACCCTGCGCGACCGGGGCACGGTCACTGCGACCGCACAGGCCCTGCTGATGACCCCGTCCGCGGTCTCGCAGCAGCTGTCCAATCTGTCCGGACAGCTCGGCGTACCGCTCCTGGAGGCCCAGGGCCGACGCGTTCGCCTCACCGACGCCGCGCACCTCGTGCTGCGCCACGCCGAGGCCGTCTTCGCCCAACTGGAGCGCGCCGACGCCGAACTGACCGGCTATCTGCGCGGCGAGGCCGGCGAGGTGCGGATCGCGGCGTTCTCCACGGCGGTGCCCGCCCTCGTCGTACCGGCGATCCGGCGACTGCGCGCCGAGGACCGTCCGGGACCGGACGTACGGGTACGGGAGGCGGAGGCCGCGCAGGCGTACGAACTCCTGGTCGCCGGTGACGCGGACCTCGCCCTGTCCCTCGCCGCGCACGCCCCGACGGCCCGCGATCCCCGGTTCGCGGTGCTGCCCCTGCTGGTGGACCCGCTGGACGTGGCCCTGCCCGCGGACCACCGGCTCGCCGCGGTGCCCGCCCTCCGCCTGGCGGATCTCTCCGGCGACCCCTGGATCTTCGGCGGCTCGGGCCCCTGGTCGCAGATCACGACGGCCGCGTGCGAGGCCGCCGGATTCGTGCCCGAGCAGGCACACAGTGCCTCCGGCTGGACGGCGATCCTGGCCATGGTCGAGGCGGGCATGGGGGTTGCCCTGATCCCGCGCATGGCGTCGGCGGAACGGCACAGCCGGGGCGGCGTGGTGATGCGCGCACTCGAAGCCGACCAGCCGCGACGCCATGTGGTGGCGGCGGTACGGCAGGGGGCCGAACGGGGTCCGGCGGTGGCCCGGGTCCTCGCGGCGCTCACCGAAACAGCTGCATCGTTCACTTCAACTGAATAAATGATGCAAAAACTTTCGATGGACCTAATGGGTTGTCTGCCGCGATAGTAGGTGCATGACCTTCGAACAGAATGAGAACCGGCACGAGGACCCCCACGCCAACGATGCGGCCCCGTACGGCGGTGGCGACCCGTACGCCGACTACCGCACCACCGACCTCCCCTTCACCGAACTCGTCGACCTCGCCGACCGCCGCCTCGGCGCGGGCGTGATCGCCGCCAACGACGAGTTCTTCGCCCAGCGCGAGAACCTCCTGGTCCGGGAGCGCGCGGCCTTCGACCCCGAGCACTTCGGCCACAAGGGCAAGATCATGGACGGCTGGGAGACCCGCCGCCGACGCGGCGCGGACGCGGCCCACCCGTTCCCGGCCCCCGAGGAGCACGACTGGGCACTGATCCGCCTCGGCGCACCCGGCATCATCCGCGGCATCGTCGTCGACACGGCCCACTTCCGCGGCAACTACCCGCAGCGCGTCTCGGTCCAGGCGACGGCGGTCGAGGGCTCGCCCGGCCCCGCCGAACTACTCGCCGACGACGTGAAGTGGGAGGAGATCGTCCCGCCGACCCCCGTACGCGGCCACGCCGCCAACGGCTTCGAGATCACCGGAGGCCGCCGCTACACCCACGTCCGCCTGTGCCAGCACCCCGACGGCGGCATCGCCCGCCTCCGCGTCCACGGCGAGGTCCTCCCCGACCCGTCCTGGCTCGCCACGCTCGGTACGTTCGACCTGATCTCGGTCCTGAATGGCGGCAGTTACGAGGAGGCCTCCGACCGCTTCTACTCCTCACCGACCCAGATCATCCTGCCCGGCACCTCCCGCAAGATGGACGACGGCTGGGAGAACCGTCGCCGCCGGGTCCGCGACACGAACGACTGGGTCCGCTTCCGTCTCCCCGCCCAGGGGGCGGTCCGCGCGGTCGAGATCGACACGGCCTACCTCAAGGGCAACGCGGCCGGCTGGATCGCCCTCCAGGGCCGCAACGGCGAGACGGGCGAATGGTTCGAGATCATCCCCCGCACCAGGCTCCAGCCCGACACCCTCCACCGCTTCCCCCTCCGCGCCCGGGCGATCGTCACCCACGTACGCCTCGACGCCTTCCCCGACGGCGGAGTCGCCCGCATGCGCCTGCACGGCAGCCTGACGGAGTCGGGCGCGACCGAACTGGCCCGGCGCTACGAGGAGTCGGGCGCGTAACCACCCCCTTGTCCCTGTGACCCCCTGCTCCCGCCCGTCGGACGGCTGCGCGATGGCGCCCGCCCGACGGGCGGTTTCCATGTGCGTGCAGGGCCTGGATGTCCGTGTCCTTGGGGTGCCGAGCGGAGGCATACGCGAGGTGCACGGTGCGGCTTGCCTCGTCCACGAGGTAACGGACGCGCCCGCCCGCAGTCACCTCGTAGTCAAGGCGGGCTCGTCCCGGCACCCGGCCCACAGCACTCCTCGCCGTTGCCTGGTCGAAAGCAGACCGCACAACGCCGAAAGGGCGGGCACGGTGCGCAGTCCCGCAGGACCATGCACCGTACCCGCCCCGGCAACCCGGAACCGCCCTACGCGGAAGTCGCCGCGTCCGCGGCCTGGGCCTTCAGTGCGCGCTCCACGCCCGAACGCGACTCCGACATCAGACGGCGCAGGGCCGCGTTCGGCTCCGCCGAGGACAGCCAGGCGTCCGTGGTGTCCAGGGTGGCCTGCGAGACCTGGAGGGCCGGGTACAGGCCGACGGCGATCTGCTGCGCCATCTCGTGGCTGCGCGACTCCCAGACGTCCTTGACCGCTGCGAAGAACTTCTCCGTGTACGGGGCCAGCAGTTCGCGCTGGTCGGTCTGGACGAAGCCGGCGATGACCGCCTCCTGGAGGGAGTTCGGCAGCTTGTCGGACTCGACGACCGAGGCCCACGCCTCCGCCTTCGCCTCCTCGGTGGGGCGTGCCGCACGGGCGGTCGCCGCGTGGCGCTCGCCCGCCGCCGTCTTGTCGCGCTCGTACTCGCCGGCGATCTCGTCCTCTTCGAGCAGACCGGTCGCGGCGAGCCGCTCGACGAACGCCCAGCGCAGCTCCGTGTCGACGGCCAGGCCCTCGACCGTCTCCTTGCCGTCGAGCAGCGACTGCAGCAGGTCCAGCTGCTGCGGGTTGCGGGCCGTCGCCGCGAAGGCGCGGGCCCAGGCCAGCTGGTGGTCGCTGCTCGGCTCCGCCGCGCGCAGGTGCGCCAGCGTGGCCTCGGTCCACTGCGTCAGCCCGGCCTCGCGCCACTCCGGCGCCGCGTACAGGTCCAGCGCCAGCTTCACCTGGCGGTGCAGCGACTGGACGACGCCGATGTCCGACTCCTTGCCGATGCCCGAGAGCACCAGGGAGAGGTAGTCACGGGTCGCCAGCTCGCCGTCGCGCGTCATGTCCCAGGCGGAGGCCCAGCACAGGGCGCGGGGGAGGGACTCGGAGAAGTCGCCGAGGTGTTCGGTGACGACGCGCAGCGACTCCTCGTCGAGACGGACCTTCGCGTACGAGAGGTCGTCGTCGTTCAGCAGGATCACGGCGGGGCGGGCGGTACCGGCCGGGAACGGCACGGTCGTGCGCGCGCCGTCGACGTCCAGCTCGATCCGGTTCGTACGGACCAGCTTGCCGGAGTCGTCGAGGTCGTAGCAGCCGATCGCGATGCGGTGCGGCCGCAGCGTCGGCTCGCCCTTCGCGCCGGCGGGGAGGGCCGGGGCCTCCTGGAGGACCGTGAAGGACGTGACGTGGCCGTTCTCGTCCGTGGCGACCTCGGGGCGCAGGATGTTGATGCCCGCCGTCTCCAGCCACGCCTTCGACCAGGTCTTCAGGTCGCGGCCGGAGGTCTCCTCCAGCGCACCCAGCAGGTCGGACAGACGGGTGTTGCCGAACGCGTGCGCCTTGAAGTAGGCCTGGACGCCCTTGAAGAACTCGTCCATGCCGACGTACGCCACCAGCTGCTTCAGGACCGAGGCGCCCTTGGCGTACGTGATCCCGTCGAAGTTGACCAGCACATCGTCCAGGTCACGGATGTCCGCCATGATCGGGTGCGTGGAGGGCAGCTGGTCCTGGCGGTACGCCCATGTCTTCATGGAGTTGGCGAACGTGGTCCAGGAGTGCGGCCACTGCGAGCCCTCCGCGTACGCCAGGCAGGCGATCGACGTGTACGTGGCGAACGACTCGTTCAGCCACAGGTCGTTCCACCACTCCATGGTGACGAGGTCGCCGAACCACATGTGGGCCAGCTCGTGCAGGATCGTCTCGGCCCGCGTCTCGTACGCCGCGTCCGTCACCTTCGAACGGAACACGTACTGGTCGCGGATGGTGACCGCGCCCGCGTTCTCCATCGCGCCCGCGTTGAACTCCGGGACGAACAGCTGGTCGTACTTGGCGAACGGGTAGTCGTAGTCGAACTTCTCCTGGAACCAGTCGAAGCCCTGCCGCGTCACGTCGAAGATCGCGTCCGCGTCGAGGAACTCGGCCAGCGACGGGCGGCAGTAGATGCCGAGCGGAACGGACTGGCCGTCCTTCTCGTAGCTGCTGTGCACCGAGTGGTACGGGCCGACGATCAGGGCCGTGATGTACGTCGAGATGCGCGGCGTCGGCTCGAAGGACCAGACGTCGTCCTGCGGCTCGGGCGTCGGCGAGTTGGAGACGACCGTCCAGCCCTGGGGCGCCTTCACCGTGAACTGGAACGTCGCCTTCAGGTCGGGCTGTTCGAAGCTCGCGAAGACGCGGCGTGCGTCCGGAACCTCGAACTGGGTGTAGAGGTACGCCTGCTGGTCGACCGGGTCGACGAAGCGGTGCAGGCCCTCGCCCGTGTTGGTGTACGAGCAGTCGGCGACGACCTTCAGCTCGTTGGAGCCCGCGACCAGGTGCGGAAGCGTGATGCGCGAGTCGCGGAACACGGCCGCGACATCCAGCGCCTTGCCGTTCAGCTCGACCTCGTGCACGGCCGGGGCGACCAGGTCGATGAAGGTCTCCGCACCGGCCTCGGCGGAGTCGAAGCGCACGGTGGTCACGGACCGGTAGGTGCCGCCCTCCTGCGCTCCGGAGAGGTCGAGATCGATCTCGTACGCGTCCACGGTCAGCAGGCGCGCCCGCTCCTGTGCCTCTTCGCGGGTCAGATTGGTGCCAGGCACGCGGTCATCTCCTTGGTATGTGATGTTTCCGGTCATCCTTCCATGTCGCATGCCCGAATGGAGTGGCTATGGGTGTGCCACTGCGGTAGCATCGATGGTATGAAGATCAGTGTCAGCTTGCCGCAGGAGGATGTCGCCTTCGTCGACGAGTACGCCATGAAGACGGAGGCCGATTCCCGGTCCGCGGTGATACATGCCGCCATTGAGCTGCTGCGTGTCGCCGGTCTGGAGGCGGAGTACACGGAGGCGTTCGAGGAGTGGGACGCGAGCGAGGACGCCACGTTCTGGGACCGTACGGTCGGGGACGGAATCGCCGATGCGTAGAGGCGACATCCATCTGATCGATCTGGAGCCGGCCAGGGGCAGCGAGGCCAACAAGGTCAGGCCGGCCGTGATCGTCTCCAACAATGCCGCCAACCAGTCGGTCGAGCTCAGCGGCAGAGGTGTGATCACCGTGGTGCCTCTGACGTCGAACACTGCCCGTGTTCTCACGTTCCAGGTCCTTCTCAGGGCTGACGAGAGCCGCCTGCCGAGGGACTCCAAGGTCCAGTGCGAGCAGGTCCGGGCGGTCGCACCGGACCGCGTCCTGAAGCGGATCGGTACCGTCCCCCGCCAGCGCATGGCCGAGATCGACGCCGCCCTGCGACGGCACCTCGCCCTCTGACGGAGACGAACGGATACGAATGGATACGAACGGACGCGAAAGGGCGGCCACCGAGCACCGGTGGCCGCCCTTTCGTATCCGTCGGACAGAGGTCAGCCGTTCAGCTCCGCCGCCACCAGCTCCGCGATCTGTACCGCGTTCAGCGCCGCGCCCTTGCGCAGGTTGTCGTTGGAGACGAAGAGCGCGAGGCCGTTGTCCGCGGTCTCGTCGACCCGGATCCGGCCGACGAACGAGGCGTCCTTGCCGGCCGCCTGCAGCGGGGTGGGGATCTCGGAGATCTCGACGCCCGGGGCGTCCTTCAGCAGCTCGTATGCGCGCTCGACGCTGATCGGACGGGCGAAGCGTGCGTTGACCTGGAGCGAGTGGCCGGAGAAGACCGGCACCCGGACGCAGGTGCCGGACACCTTCAGCTCCGGGATCTCCAGGATCTTGCGGGACTCGTTGCGGAGCTTCTGCTCCTCGTCGGTCTCGAAGGAGCCGTCATCGACGATCGAGCCGGCCAGCGGCAGCACATTGAAGGCGATCGGACGCTTGTAGACGCCCGGTTCCGGGAAGTCGACGGCCTCGCCGTCGTGGGTGAGCTTGTCGGCATCGGCGACGACCTTGGACGCCTGGCCGTGCAGCTCGGCGACACCGGCCACGCCGGAGCCGGACACCGCCTGGTAGGTGGCGACGGTCAGCGTCCGGAGGCCGGCCTCGTCGTGCAGCGGGCGCAGCACGGGCATGGCGGCCATCGTGGTGCAGTTCGGGTTGGCGATGATGCCCTTGGGCCGGTTCGCGATCGCGTGCGCGTTGACCTCGGAGACGACCAGCGGGACCTCGGGGTCCTTGCGCCAGGCGGAGGAGTTGTCGATCACGACGGCGCCCTGCGAGGCGACCTTCTCGGCGAGCGCCTTCGACGTCGCGCCACCGGCCGAGAACAGCACGATGTCCAGCCCGGAGTAATCGGCCGTCGAGGCGTCCTCGACGGTGATCTCCCGGCCTTCCCACTCGATGGTGGAGCCCGCGGAGCGCGCGGAGGCGAACAGCCGCAGCTCGTCGGCCGGGAACTTCCGCTCGGCCAGGATCCTGCGCATGACTGTGCCGACCTGACCGGTGGCGCCGACGATTCCGACCTTCACAGGGACTCCTTCAAACGTACGAACTGGCACGGTTGCCGCTCCATGATGCGTATGTCCACGGCTTCCTTGTCCAATCCATTGTCCGCGCTGCGGACAGCGCCCGCCCGGCCGGGCACAGAGCAGTGGGGCGGGAGCTCCACAGAGCGCCCGCCCCACTGTCGTACGGATCACACGGCGACCGCGGTCACCGCTACGGCGTGACCTTCTCGATCACGACGCTGCCGGTGCCCGCCGCGGTCCCGCGGCTGTTCACCAGGTGGACCTCGCCGAAGAACTGCCGGCCCTCGGGGGCCGCCCCGGCGACCGAGACCTCGGCACCGATCTGGGCCGAGGCGCCGTTGGCCAGGTTCACGGCCTTCGACTCGTCGACCTTGATCGTGCCGAGCGACGGTGCGTAGTACACATCGCGGTAGTTGTACGTGGTCGTGCCGGACGGGACGTCGTAGCCGTCGATCACGACGGTGTACGTACCGGCGGCGGGCTTCACCAGGCTGACCGACTCCTCGGACCCGGCCGTGGTGGAGGTGCCGACCTCGGTGGTGCCCTGGTAGACGTACAGGTCGAGGTCGGCGTTGGCGTCCGACGTACCGCCGATGGCGACGTCCAGCTTCTCGACGCCCTCACCGATGGTGACCGTGTACTCCTGCTCGTCACCCGTCTTGATCGACGGTGTGGCGACCTTGGCCGAGCCCAGCGAGCCGCCCTTGAGCGTGCCCTCCAGGTCGCCGGCGTTGTTGGTGGCCGTCCAGTTCACCGCGGCCGGCGTGCCGACCTTCGCCTCGGCGATGGTCTGCACCGCCGGGTCGAAGGTCGCACCGAGCAGCGAGACATCCAACTTGTACGGGTTGTCCAGCAGCGGCGACGTACGCCGTGCCTCGACCTCGATCTCCCAGACACCCGCCTGCGGGTCCTTGTAGGAGCGCACGTCCGGGCGGCAGGTGTTGGCCGGGTTCTCGTAGTTCGGGTAGCAGAACGGCGTCCCGCTGTCCTCCACCGCCACACCGTACGGGTGGATGGAGATGAAGCGGGTCTGGCTGCCCGAGCGCAGCGCGCTCATCGCGACCTCAAGGGTCTTGGCGCCCTCCGGCACGGTCACGAAGTACGACGTGGTGCCGTTGCGCTGCACCGAGCCGGACGCCTTGAACGCGTAGGCGGGCTTCACGAGCGGCGCGGAGACGACGACCGTGGAGAGGATCTGCTGGTCCACGCCGACGGTCTTGCTGTCGTTCACCTGCAGGATCGCGCTGTGCACGCCCGCGCTGCCCGGCTTCGCCTGGACCTTGACGGTGACCGGCTCGCCGAGCGGCAGGGAGACCGTGCTCGGACCGGTCAGCTTGAACGTGCCGTCGTTGTTCTTCCACGACAGCCGGTGCTTGACGGCCTTGTCCGGACCCGTGGTGCGGGTGATCGTGACGTCGTACGACTTCTTCTGGCCGGCCTTCAGGCCGCCCTCGCGGTCGTACAGACCGGTACCGAAGCCGGGGGTCTTCAGCGCGGAGTCGATCGCGGTGTCGACCGGGGCCTTCACCGAGTACTCGTGCGCCGGGGCGCCCTGCTTCTCGATCTGCTTCCAGGCACCGACGATGTTGATCAGACCGGAGCCCTGGGCGTGCGCGGGCACCCCCTTGATGTGGGTGGCGGTGCTGGTCAGCACGGTACGCAGATCGGCCGGCGGCAGCTCGATGTGCTTCTGCTTCGCGGCCGACAGCAGCAGCGCGGTCGCACCGGCGGCCTGCGGCGAGGCCATCGAGGTGCCCTGCAGCATGGAGTAACCGGCGGGCAGGCTGTAGCCCGCCTCCTTGACCGGGCTGCCGGGCAGCCAGGTCTGGGTGGTGTTGATGGACGCACCCGGGGCCGTCAGGATCGGCGCGAAGCCGCCGTCCTCACGCGGACCGCGCGAGGAGAAGGGCAGCATGTCGTACTTCTTGGTGACGTTCGAGCCGTAGTTGGCGGCCCACGTCTCCTTGGAGATGGACGCACCGACGGAGATGACGTGGTCGGCGAGGCCGGGGTCACCGATGGTGTTCACACCCGGGCCGTCGTTGCCGGCCGAGATGACCAGCTGGACGCCGTAGATGTCGATGAGCCGCTTGTAGATCTCCGCGCGGGCGTTGTTGCCGTCGTTGAGCGGCGGCAGACCGCCGATCGACATGTTGACGACATCGACACCGCGGTTCACGACGAGGTCGGTCATGCCCTCGGTGAGCGCGATGTTGGTGCAGCCGCCGGACCAGGTGCAGGCGCGCGAGGAGACGATCTTCGCGCCGGGCGCGGCGCCGTTCATCTTGCCGCCGAAGAGCCCGTTGGCGGAGGTGATGCCGGCGACGTGGGTGCCGTGCTCGCTCTCGATGACACCGATGTTCACGTAGTCGGCCTTGTCGCCGGCCGCGTTGTACACGACGTCCTTGCGCGTCTCGACGACGAATGGGATGCGCTCGACGACCTCGGTCCGCGGGTCGTCCGTGCCGAAGTAGGAGACCTGGTGCTTCTCCTTGTACGGCTTCATGACGGCGTCGTTGGAGAAGTTGGCGTCGTTGTTCAGGTCGACGCGGGTGGTGCCGGTGACCGGGTCGTAGAGCACGGCCCAGACGTCGGTGGTGTCACCGTCCCGGTTCAGGTCTCCGGCCATGTCGCCACCCTTGGTGACGGCCTCGGAGAAGAGCTGGATCTTGTACGAGCCGGCCGGCGCCGAGTAGGTGCGGCCGCCGATGGTGAAGGTCGGGCCGGTCACCGAGGCCGTCATCCGCAGCCAGGTACCGTCGCCGTCGCTGACCGGGTCGGTGGCCGTCACCCAGTCGACGATCTTGCGCTCGCCGGTGGTGGTCTTCTGGAGCGCCGGGTGACCGAGGTCGACACCCGAGTCCAGGATGCCGATGGTCACGCCCCGGCCGTCGGCCTTCGGGTGCTGTTTGACGAAGTCGACCGCGCCCGTCTCGAAGGACGGGTTGTACGGGTTCTTCGCCAGCGTCTTCCTGCCGGGCGCCGGGTAGGTGCCCGTGGACTTCGTCTTCGCCGTGGTCCCGGCGGCCCGGTCGGCCGTGGGTGTCGGGTCGTCCAGCTTGATCTCCTGCTTGAGATCGATGCCGTGGACGGACGACAGCTTGGAGGCCGCCTTGATGGTCGCCTCGGCGGACGCGGTGGGCACGGTGGCCCGTACGTAGCCGAGCTTGTCGTACGCACGTCCCAGCACGGACCCCTTGACGGCGTCCAGCTGCTTGGTGACCTGCTCGGTCGCACCCGGAGCGGTGGCGACCATCATCGTGACGTTCTTCTCGCCCTTGGCCTCGGCCTTGGCCAGAACATCGGCATCGGTCGCGCCGAGCTTGTCGGCCGTGGCGCCGTTGGCGGCGGACTTGACGGGAGCGGGGGCGGGGTCATCGGCGGCGAAGACCGGGGCGGCGCCGGTGGCGGCCAGCGCGGCCACCAGACCGGCGGCAGCCGCGACTCGGGCCGCGCGTCTCGCCCCGGGTATGGAACTGGGGGACTCGGAGGTCATCAGCATCCCTGAAGTGAAAGAGAGAGTCCGGAATTCGGTACCGGATGACCGCTCACCCTTTCGTAAATGACAGGGGTTTGTGGAGAGTTGAGGTGGTCGAGATGTGGACATGGCGGACTTCCGCCAATGGGGCTGATGCGCCATCAGGGGCGAAACGGTGAATAAGTGGCCTCTGTGGCCCGTCTTCAACGAGGCAGGATCATCACATACGCGGCCGGTTCACGGTCAGCCGCCGCCATCAGCGCCGTACGCACCACGACCGCCTGCTGCTCCCGCGCGTCGCGGAGCTTCTTCGGCGAGAGATGGACGACGGTGACGCCGAGCCGCTCCAGATGCTCCCGCTTGGCGGCGTACGCGGACCACTGCGCGTCGTGCTCCTCCTGGCGCCGGTCGTCGTCGAGCCTGCTGTGCCGCGGCGCCCTGGTGTCGAGCACCACGGCGACCGCCTCCTCGGGCCAGTAGGCGTCCACCCCGCCGAGATGCGGGCCGCCGGGCAGCCGCAGGTCCACGTTCCACAGCGGCTCCGGCAGGCCGTACGTCCGCACCAGGTCGTACAGCCGGCCCTCCGCCAGCGCCCGGCCCTCGGCGAGCAGCGAGTCGACGGCGTTCACCACATGGGGGCGGCCCAGCAGCTTGGCCCGGCTCAACTCGCGTACGACGGCGGCCGGCTCGCAGTGCCCGCCGCGGACCGCCTCGGTGAGCAGGCGGCGTACGGCCGAGGCGTCCCCGAGCCCGGCGACCGCGTCCGTGAGCGCCCGCTCCACCGGGGCCACGGGCAGGCCGTGCACCTGCTCGGGGCGGGGCGGCTCGGAGGCCCGCACCAGATGTACGTACCGGACCGAGCGCATTCGCCGGGTGCGTGGCACCAGCACATCGATCCTGTCCGACGACGCGGTCGGCGGCGCGGCCGTGAACCCGTACAGGGCGAGCGCGGCAAGTCCGGTGACCATGGCCTCGCCGTACCCGGACTCCGTGTCCGGCCCCGGCTGCGCGGGCACGCCCCGGCGGCCGGAGGCCGGTGGCCGGCCCGCGTACAGCAGGGCGGAACGCAGCCGTTCCTCGCCGGTGGGCGGTCCCGGGTGCAGGACATACACGCCGGGCAGCGGCTGCTGCCACGGCCCACCGGTGCTGCACTGCGCGGCGGCCTCCGTGGCGGACACGCCGTGCGTCCTCAACTGTGCTGCGGACAGCACACGTTGACGGACCTCGCCGGTGATGCGGAGGTGACAGGGGGAGAGCGGGGTGTTCTGGGTCATGCTCCGGGGTATCCCGCATGCGGTCGTGGCACTAACCCCTGTTACAAGCCCGTCGACAATTCAGGACAACGCTGTCCTAAAGTACGCACGTTCGACAACCGAAAAGGACCGTCCCGTCAGGGATTGCCCGCCCGAATGGTCAACTCCAGCTCGCCCGGCCACCCCCAGCTCGCCCGGCCACCCCCAGCTCGCCCGGCCACTTCCAGACCGCGCAGCCACTATCAGCCCGCCCCGGACACCCCCAGCCCGTCCGGCGTTCGAGGACGGAACCGTTGCCGGTTTGCCGGGCACCCCAACGAGCCCCCCACCCCGGACGGGCCAGAAAACCAAGCCCGTCGAGGGGGTCCCCCCCATGCCCTTCAGGCCAATGCCGTTGCTTTTGGGGCTACTGCCATCTGTGGTTCAGGGCGATGGTGACGGCCGATCGGCGCCGGCTGGCAGGTTCATCAGAGGCCTTGCT